>NZ_KQ970236.1:0-46437 GCF_001579025.1 Streptococcus oralis | reverse complement strand
TTTTTTTCTTATTTGTCAAGTTTTCAACAGGTTTCTCGCCCGTTCCAATAAGATTTCAATACCTCTATCATATGATAACTTTGATTTGGTGCTCTGCAGATTTTATGTAGCAATCAATATAAAATCCTATCAAATACTGACAGGATTTTTTAATATCCAAAAAGATTAGTCTGCTTGTTCTTCGATAACTTCTGCTGATTCTTCGATAACTTCTGCTGGTTCTGCAACAACTTCTACTTTTTCTTCGATGACTTCTACAGTTTCAGGAGTAGCTGTCATTGTAGCAAGAGCAGTGTTAATAGCTTCCAAGTTCGCTGCTTTTGTAGCGTTCATGATAAGGAACCAGTCAACAACAATCCAGATCCAAGTAAAGAATAGTGAGAATCCGAATGTGATAAAAGGCAAAAGCAAAGTAGCCAAGAGTTTACCAATTCCTAGACCAGTATTACCAATGTAGAAACGGTCAACCCCAAATGAACCTAAGAAGATTGAAAGAATCAAAGCTGTTGTAGGGTTTTTAACATCTGTAGCAGCAATCACTTGGTTTGCTTGTGAATCATCTAATTGACTCAAGCGTTCACGAAGTGATGGAAGTTGCTCTGATGGGAAGTTAGCAGTATTTGCTGACAAGAATGAATCTGTAAAGTTTGACATAATAATCTCCTCTTTATGTTTTCTTATATTTTAGACATTTTTTTCCTTTTTGTCAAACTTCCTCTGTGTTTCCTATGTTTTTCAAAGTCCCAGTTCAATTTAACCAAAAGAAAAACATTCAATGCATCTTCCCTTAGAATTCCTTTATTTTACATTTACCAGTGCTTCAAAATCCTCTCCTGAAACTGGCCCTGCCTCTACTTGGTTGGCATCTAGGTCTTGGTAGAGTTGTTCTGGTAAAGCTGCTAAGAAGGTTTGGTAATCCAATCTTGCAACGGCTTCATAGTCTTCGGCTTTTGAGCCATCACCAGAAATCTTCACTAGATCAATCTCCCAAACCAGCTCCTTGCCTGCCAGCTGCTCGGTATAAGGAGCTGGTACAAAGGGTTCCTTTGGCAAAATCGTCTTGACTCCCTGGGCTAGGTGGTAGATACCGTGTACCTTGCCTTGGGTGTCTGGGTAAAATCTCACACTGGCAAGGTAGGCATCAGAGCCTTGAACCTTCTTGACCAGCTCTTCAAAACGTGCCAATCCATCCTCAGCCAAAAAGCTCTCTAGGTATTCCTTGTTGAGATAGATAGGGGACAAGATTCCTTGGCAATATACTAAACGAACCGCCTTATCCGCTAGATAATTCTGAACTGTTTGTCGGAAATAAGCTTCAAAGTCAAACCCTTCTAGCCCTTCTACCACTTGCCCCAACTTGCTCGATAGGGCTTGGAGGAGAGTGTCTACAATCTCCCAATCCGCTCTGGTAAGGAAGTCTGGAATCACCACTTGATAGCCTTTTCGGCTATCCGCATAGTTCACCCTGAAGAGAAATTGCGACTGGCCTACAATCCCACACTCGATATACTCGAGACGATTGAGGGGCTGACGGAGATAGACTGCATCATAACTGTGTGACTCCAAGCCCTCCACCAAGGCCAAGATAGACTTGGCAGTCAAGATCTCCTGTTGTCCTAGAATGCTTTCTTTATTTGGGATAAAAAATATTTTCGCCATAACTGGCCTCCTTTGAAATCGTTTACACATAGTATACCCTATTTTCCTGAAAGATACAGAAACAAACTTTAGATTTTTAGATAAAAAGCATAGAAAAACAGCCCCTGAGGAGCTGTTTGATGTTATACAGTAGCAACTTGATCCAAGCTTTCACCGATAGCAGCTAAGCGCTCCACCACTTCTGCTTGTGTCAATTCATTTTCAGCAACATAGCGGTTTCGTGGGTGAACACGGCACTCGTGTGAGCATCCACGAAGGTACTTGTCTTCATTTTCTTCTGATGTCAAGATACGACGGTTACAGAAGGGATTGCCACAGTTGACATAACGTTCACATGGTGTTCCATCAAACCAGTCTTTCCCTACGATGGTTGGGTTAACATGGTTGACATCGACGGCGATACGCTCGTCAAAGACGTACATTTTCCCATCCCAAAGCTCGCCTTGAACTTCTGGGTCTTTACCGTAAGTTGCGATTCCTCCGTGCAATTGACCAACATCTTTGTAGCCTTCACGCACCATCCAGCCTGAGAATTTCTCACAGCGAACGCCGCCTGTACAGTAAACCACGACACGCTTGTCCATGAATTTTTCCTTGTTGTCACGGACCCATTGTGGCAACTCACGGAAGTTGCGGATGTCTGGGCGGATAGCCCCACGGAAGTGTCCTAGGTCGTACTCATAATCGTTACGTGTGTCAAGGACCACTGTATCTTCGTCAAGAAGAGCCTCTTTGAACTCTTTTGGAGACAAGTAAGCACCTGTTGTTTCAAGTGGGTTGATGTCGTTGTCAAAGTCGTTGTCTTCCAAACCAAGGTGGACAATCTCTTTCTTGTAGCGAACAAACATCTTCTTGAAGGCTTGTTCATTTTCTTCGTCAATCTTGAACCAGAGGTCTTCCATGCCTGGTAGGCTGTGAACGTAGTCCATGTATTTTTGAGTTGTTTCGTAGTCACCTGAAACTGTTCCGTTGATTCCCTCATCAGCGACCAGGATACGGCCTTTGAGACCGATTGATTTACAGAAAGCCAAGTGATCTGTCGCAAATTGCTCTGCGTTTTCAATTGGAGTATAAAGGTAGTAAAGTAAGACACGAATATCTTTTGCCATAAGATTTGTTCTCTTTTCTATTCTTAAATTTTCAGAATTTTTCATTCAACTATACTAGTATACCCACTTGAGAAAACGAATGCAATTTATTTGACCGGAAATTGTAGAAAGAGTCCTACCCCTGCACTTTATCAGTAACCATAGCGAATCGCAGATAATTCTCTCAATTTTTTGATTTGCTTAGCTTGACTTTCTGACAAACACAACTTGTTGTCAATTAATACACGTGAGATGGCGACGTTCATTTGGCTCAGAATAAATGGAGTAGAGGTTCCATCATCCTCTAATCGTTTTTGATAAATCACTAACTGATTTTTCAAGGGAGTAAGTTGAGGCGCAGCCTTTATATCTTCCAATAGATGATCAATGATGGTCATGGCTTCACAACGCCTTTCACTTCCTCCAGCAAACCATTTTAATGGTGTCATTCTCATTTTCCTCCTGAAATTCGCTTATAAATTGAAACACTATAATCCCAAACTCGCCTGCCAGTATTTTACCCAAACACCCTATGTAAAAAAGTCAGTAAAAATGGTAATGTCGCTACAATATTATTGATCACATGCACTGCATAGGAAGGATAAATGCTCTTGGTATAGCGGGTCAAACCAGCAAAGATGATTCCAACTGTTGCAAAGACGAAGATATCTAACAGACTAGGAAAGTTTGAAAAATGAGGGAGAGCAAATAAAATGGACGGAAGAAGCAAATCAAGAGCAAATCTCGAATCTTTAAAAAAGGCGTGTTGCAGTAATCCTCTATAGATTAACTCTTCCATCAGTGGAATCAGAAAGAACAGAGCTATATAGATACCTAACTCTGCAAAGTTAGTTTCACTATAACCAATCAATACAGCCCAACCTTCAGCAGTAGACTGAACATGTTTAGCTGTCTGAACGTTAAAAGAGATCTGGAACACTGCCACTAATACCGTCAAAATCGAATACCAAAGCCATTTTTTTCTTGGAATGCGAAATAGATAGCCATGGCCTGTCTTAACCAGAATCCAAATCATGACTCCGCTAAATAGCAAACTCAAGATATTTTGAATCCAGAAGAAATTGCCAATCTGGGAAGAAAATTGCCAATAGTTTTGGACAATAAGCGTCAGCTGAGAAAGGCCAAATACGAAAAATAGGTAAGAGAAGACAGCACTCATTTTGAAAAGAAGGCGATATTTTTTCATAATAAATCCTCTATAGATGTATGTGTATCACATCGCATAAACCCTCAGAACCACTGTTTTCATTTTTACATCCTAAAAATCACTACCTCCCCTAGAGAACTAGGGAAGGCAGTGATCACATTTTTAGGAATTAGGAATGAATACACGAAATCAATCAATCTTATGATTTTTTGTTTTTCAAGAATTCGTCATATTGTTTTTGCATTTCGTTCAATACTTTTTCGTAGGCACCTTCAGATTTCAATTTTTCCATCAATTCTGGAATAGCTTTATCTGGGTCTACAGTACCAGTGTTGATAGCTGTATCGAATTGTTGCATTGTGTTAGAAATTGCTGAGATTTCAGATTTCACATTGTCAGTGTTAAAGATGAATCCAAGTGCTGGAGATTCTTTAGCTTCTGCCAATTGTTTCTTAGAATCTTCGATTTGTTGGTCTGTAACGTTTTCGTTGATGTAAAGAATCCAGTTGTTACCAGTGTTCCATCCACCCATGTGAGTATTTCCTTTGTAGCCATCAAGGACGCGTACACGGTTTTCTTTACCTTCAATTTTTTCCCAGTTCTTGCCTTCTGGACCGTAAACAAGACCGTTCAAGAGTTCTGGGTTCGTGTTCAAGAGGTTCAACACTTCCATTGATTTTTCTTTGTTCTTAGAGTTGTTTGAGATAACAAAGTTGGCAACTTGTGTTGTTTGGTTTTTCTTAATAAAGTTAGTGATTGGTTTGATTTGGATATCTTTGTTCGCAACACGTGAAAGCAAGCTGTTACCGTAGTCAGCTGGTCCTACTGTTTCTTCACGAACGAACCAAGTATCTTGTTGAAGGTCAAATGAAGTGTCGCTTGTTGCTACGTCTTTTGGAATGTATCCTTCTTCATAGAATTTGTGAAGAGTCTTCAAGTGTTCTTTGAAACGAGGTACTTCGTAACGGTTTACGATCTTAGTAGTGTCTCCTTCAAGGTCAATAACAAATGGAAGTCCATTTGGTACTGGGTAGTCAAAGTTATCAGATGGGATAAAGTTCTTCGTAACCGCAAATGGTACTACATCTGGAGCTTTTTCTTTGATTTGTTTCAAGACTGGCTCAAGTGTTTCGTATGAAGTTACACCTGAAATATCGATACCGTATTTAGCAAGAAGTGTTCCGTTGAAGGCAAAGTTTTGAGATGATGCAACGTTAGCTGCAACTGGTACTGCATAGATCTTACCGTTTACAGTGTTCCCTTTGATGTAAGCTGGGTCAAGTGCTTTGTAAAGCTCTGCTCCTTCTTTTTTATACAATTCTGTTAAGTCAGCATAGGCACCTTTTTGAGCATTTACGACATAGTTAGATGCAAATGCGATATCATAGTTTTCACCAGATGATGTGATAACAGACATTTTCTTATCATAGTCACCCCATCCGAGGTATTGGATATCCAATTTGGCACCAACTTTTTCACCGATGATTTTGTTAGCATTTTCTAGCAATTCATCCAAGTTATCTGGTTTGTCACCAATTTGGTACATTTTGATAACAGTTTTTTCACCTGAAGCTGAGTCCGCAGCTTTTTTGTTATTACCTGTAAGGTTTCCACAAGCAGCGAGACCAGCAGCCAAAGCGACTACGCTAGCAGATGCAAAAGCATATTTTTTCCAGTTTTTCATGATAAAAACTCCTTTTTTTATTTTTAAACTTATAAACGATTTAATAATTTTTAACTTCAATCGCTATGATGAAGTTGAGAAGGGAGAAACGGTGTTTCTCAGTAAGTGCTATTCTTTCACACCACCGATTGTCAAACCTTTAACAAAGTAGCGTTGGAAGAATGGATACAGAATCGCGATTGGAAGGGTTGCAACTACAACCATGGCCATACGACCTGTTTCTTTTGGAAGAGCGACTCCCAGTTGGCCAGATAGGCCGACTGCTTTTGCAATGTAGTCCATATTTTGCTGGATTTGCATAAGCAAATATTGCAATGGATACAAGTTATCACTCTTGATGTAAAGAAGGGCGTTGAACCAGTCGTTCCAGAAACCAAGAGCTGTCAAAAGCGTAATGGTTGCGATACCTGGAAGTGACAATGGCAAACAAATCTGGAAGAAGATCCGAGCTTCACTGGCACCATCAATACGAGCAGATTCGAAAATGGCTTCTGGAATGGTCTTCTTGAAGAAGGAACGCATCAAGATGATGTTAAATGGTGAGAGAAGCATTGGAACAATCAAGGCCCAAACTGTATCACCCAGTTGAAGCAGGCGAGTGACCACGATATAACCTGGTACCAAACCAGCATTGAACAACATACTAAGAAGAGCAAAAATCGTAAAGAATCTGCGATACTTAAAGGTTGTCCGTGAAATGGCGTAGGCATAAGTGGTTGTAATGAAGACGTTGGTCACTGTTCCGACTACGGTTACAAAAACTGAGATAAAGAGCGCTTGGAGGATCTTATCTTTAAACTGAGCTAAGAACTGGAATCCATCTACACCAAACTTCGAAGGGAAAAAGCTATATCCATACTGGAGGATGCTCTTTTCGTCTGTCACCGAAATGATGATAACGAAGATAAAGGGCAAGATACAAGAAAGAGCGATCAAACCAGAGATGATACTAAAGAAGATATCTGCTTTCTTACTGAAGGAGTGAATGCCGACATTATCGATTTTTTCTTTTTTAATTTTCTTTTCTGCCATATTCTCCCCCTTTCTAGAACAAAGCTGAGTTTGGATCAACTCGTCTTGCAAGCAAGTTTGATAGAATAACCAGTATCAAGCCGACAACGGATTGGTAAAGTCCGGCTGCTGAAGCCATACCGATATCTGCTGTCTGAGTCAAACCATTAAAGACATATACATCCAAAACGTTGGTTACATTGTAAAGCTGACCAGCATTATGCGGGATTTGATAGAAGAGACCAAAGTCTGCACGGAAGATATTTCCGACTGCAAGGATGGTCAATACAGTTACAAGTGGAGTCAACTGAGGAATGGTTACGTTGCGAATACGTTGCCACTTGCTAGCCCCGTCCACTGTTGCTGCTTCGTAGTAGGTTGGGTCAATTCCCATGATTGTCGCATAGTACATGACACTGCTATATCCAAATCCTTTCCAAATACCTAGGAAAAGGAGAAGGTATGGCCAAATGCCTAAGTCAGCGCAGAAGTTGACTTCCTTCATGCCAATGGATGTTAGGAAATGGTTGAAGACCCCTTTGTCAATGTTTAGGAAGGCATCTGTAAAGAAACTAATGATAACCCATGACAGGAAGTAAGGGAACAACATAGACGTTTGGAAAATCTTAACCATTCTCTTAGAGCGAAGCTCGCTGAGGATAATGGCAATCCCTACTGATACAATCAAACCGATAAAGATAAAGCCGAGATTGTAGAGAACGGTATTTCGAGTGATGATAAAGGCGTCTTTTGAACTAAACAAAAATCTGAAATTATCTAACCCGACCCATTTACTATTCACAATACTATCTATGAAACCATTACTGGTCATATGGTAGTCTTTAAAGGCAACCACATTCCCAAATACTGGAATGTAAAAGAATAGAATCAACCAGAGTGCCCCTGGTAAAACCATCAAGAGAAAGATCCAGTTATCTCTCAAGGTCTTTGAAAACTTTTTCATACTTTCCTCCCTTTTTATTCCTAAAAACTGATTTCATCGAATTTTTAGGTTTGATAACGATTACATTATTAGTATACTCCTAATTGATGGCTAGGTTAAACTACTAATTATAGAAAAAACTCCACAAATTATTTTTTGTGGAGAAGTTTTTTATAAGAAATAGGTTTCACGAGAAACACTCTGAACAAGGGACACTGTTCTTGTTTTTATACTCAATGAAAATCAAAGAGCAAACTAGGAAGCTAGCCGCAAGCTGCTCAAAGCACTGCTTTGAGGTTGCAGATAAAACTGACGAAGGCAGTAACATCTATACGGTAAGGCGAAGCTGACGTGGTTTGAAGAGATTTTCGAAGAGTATTAAGTCGTATAAATCGTCGAAGCTGTCGCAATAGTATGCCACTGGTTGGCCGTAGTTGCTGCGAAATCCTTGTCTGCGTAGAAATCAGTAAATGGTAGGATTTCAACTTCTAGCTCGTCGATGCGGTCAATCTGATCAGACAGATAGGCTTCGATACGGCTTTCTGCTCGCTTGATGCGTTGCAAAAGTCCGCCCATACGGATATCAACCGTATCCAAACCAAAGACCTTGTTTTCTTTCAACCATTGGTGGCTAAAGAGTTTGTGGAAAGTTTCGATAGCGCTTCTCAATTTTGGTAATTCTTCTCTGGCGATTTGCTGCAAGATGACTTTGTCACCGGCTTTGTAAGCTTGACGAATGCGTCGTCCTACATCAACCTTACTACTTAAAATAGCATTCAACTGGGCCTGTGTTTCAAAGAGATAGGCGTAGGCGCCAGCTTTTCCTTTAATTTCTGAAAGAGTCTCCGCAGCATGCGCAAAGTGAGGTTTGTCTTGTTCAGGAGTCATGTGCTGGTCAAGAATCGGGCAAAGAACATCCTGATAAAAGATATAGCGGTTGGGATTGATACCACTGAGATTGTCTGGTAAATCTGGCAAGAGGTTGGCTAGGTCAATCTGCATAAAGTCCTCAACCGATAGACCCGTATTGGTCTTGAAGTGAGCAGACAAACGGTCGAGGTTATTGCGGTAGCTGAGTTCTGCCCAGATTTGCAGACTTGGTAGGATAGAAAACTGGGCTGTTTCACCACCATTGTCTCCCCAGCCAGTTACAATCACTTCTTTGATGTCATTGGCACGACAGGCTTTATTGGCCTCCATAGCGATGAGACGGCTGAAATGGTTGTGTGGGGTAAAACCAATCCACTTCCAAGCACCACCTGCAAAGGCGATATCTTGGCTAATCTTGTGGTGATTACGGAAATTACGATTGTACTTTTCTTCGCTATCTTGGTAATAATCCCAATAAACCAAGGTTACACGATCTTTGAGACGGTCTAGGTAAACACGAGTTTCCTCAGGAATTTCCACATCTCGGTCGTACTGGCCATCTTCTGACATGAGTTTAAAGAACATATCACTCCACATTTGGCAGTGGAAACCATACTTGTCTGCAATATCCAGCACGCGCTCTAAGTGTTGACACATGAGGAGACTACGGTCCACAACACCGTTCAAAATTAGGTAGCGCCCCAAACCAACCAAGTGGGCTTCATCCATCCCGATATTGACCTTGCGTGTCTGCAGTTTAGACAGAGTGGCAAACATCCCGTCAATCAGGTCATAAACTTTTTCTTCACCGATAAGGAGAATGTCCTCTACATCACGGAGTTCTTGCACTTCTTTGACACCCCATTAACGAAGGCCGACAAATGAGCCAAGGTCTGTATACAAGGCACAAAGGTCATGTCAAACTGCTGGGCATAGGTTTCGATTTCCTGCAACTCCTCTGCTGAATAGGCGCCACGGAAGTAACCAAAGTATGGTTGCCCCTCAATCTGGTAGGTGTCTTCCATGTAAAGCTCGAAGGTCGAGTAGCCCATGAGAGCCAAGACCTCAATCATCTGCTTGGCAGAAGCGACATTTAGCACCGCATTGCGCGAACAGTCTGCCATGTAGGCTAAATCTTCATAAGCTGCCTGCTCCTCAATCGCTACTTTGTCAGCTTCTACTAGAGCTGTTGCTAACAAGGACAAGGCGCGGTAGAGTTGATGGGGCTTGCGATAAGTCAGTTGATAGCGGCCTCCCTCACCCTTGATAGAGATAGAGGATTGGTCAGACTGAGCGACTGCAACTTCCACATCTGTTAAAGAGATATGCTTTGTCAGCAAGTCGATTGCCTGAGTTTGTTTGGGACTAAGTCCTGTAAATGTTACCATTGATTTTCCTCCTGCAGCCAGTTGACAAGGGCACCATAGAGATTGGCATCTGCATGATAGGTGCAAGCTTGGATAACTGGTGCGACCGTGTATTCTTCGTAGGTTTCGACAAAGTTATCAACAGCCTTCTTGACACCTTGGATAAAGTCTGGATTTTGGCTGATGGAGCCTCCCAGACTAATGACATCTGGGTCGATGAGATACTGGATATTGAGCAGACCTTGCGCCAGATTTCGATTCATGCGTTCAATAGCTTCTTGACAAAGAGCATTGCCTGCTGCAGCTTCTTGGTAAATCTTGCGTCCGTCCCAGTCAGTCTGACCAGATTTTTCAATTACGTAGCGAACCATGTTTCCTGTAGAGGCTAGTAGCGACCAGTTGTTGAGTTTTTCAGCTGGTTCAATAGTTGTCATATAGCCAAACTCACCACCTAAGCCGTGGCGACCACGGTGAAGTTTGCCATTGATAATCATAGCTCCGCCAATTCCTGTCCCAATCACGACACAGGCTGCATTTTCAATCTCTGGGTGAGCCAGCAGTTCACTAAGTCCAACACAGTTGGCATCATTTTCTAGATGGACAGGTAGCTGATGATGAGCAAGAGCCTCATACCAAGAAAAGCCATGGATGTAAGGTACGGCACTAATTCCCTCAATCACACCAGTTTCTTGATTGACCGCGCCTGGAACGCTCATAGCAATGCCCTTATAATCTTGTTCTGCCAAGCGTTGGTCTAGCCAAATCAGTAAATCCTCCAAACTTTCTGGCGTTGGAGTACTTGTCTTATCTAGTATTTTTCCATCGGAAGTTAGACTAGCAAATTTTATACCGGTCCCTCCGATATCAATGGTTGCAATGGTCATTGTTCTTTACCGTAAAAAGGGGCGAATTGGTAGTTAGCCCTTACTCTTTCGCCCCTCCTTTCTATCTCATAGTATTAGTTATCAAACACTTCAAAACTGTTAAATGTCTTCTTTTTTAATCAATTCTGTGCGAATTTCTTGTGGTGCTAAGAGTCCTGAATGAACGGGATATGGTCGCTCAAGTAAGTCCAAAATGGTTTGTTGGTGTTCTGATATGCGAACATTTTCTTGACTCATATTGTAGTAACGGAGGACATATCCTTCTTCATTTTCCGCCACTTTAAAGGCTGTTGGGCAAACTTGTGGTAAGCTGAGTGTCGCATGACTCAAGAGGCTACCAGTAGCAGCAACACTTCCTTCTTGTTTAGCAACTTGAAGACTAGTGAATGGTGTTTGGAAGGCTTTGGCACGACGGAAGGCTGAGAAGCGTTCCCCTGCTTGGTGGCACTCAAGTGTAAACTCGACTTCAAACTCGCGCAAGCACTGAGCTTCTGGTGTTGGGAAGTAACCCCAGTCACCTAGCTCACCTGAGGCACGCAAAATGGTCACAGCAATGGTATCGTCTCCAAGGATTTCATACTCGTGCAATCCTTTATTAGCCACTGTCACCCCTTTTTCATCATCATAAAGGCTGACAAATGCTTGTTGGTGTTGAGGATTTTCAGGATTTTCCCAAGAAGCAGCTGGTTTATTTGGTCGTGTCACCACCTCATAGATGCTTTCAGAGTCATTGCTTGGACGCGTATTATGAGTCTTGAACAAGAGACGGATACGGTGGTCCTTGGCGGTGTTAGTAAAGCGAGTCTTGAAGCGGATTTGTGGATTGTCAACAAAGACGGTCATCTCTGTTTCAAGAGGAAGGGTTGTCAATTCTTCTGAGCGCCCAGCTTCACGCGTCATAAACTCGATAATGCCTCTTTGTTCTCCATCCAGTTTTTCGTCTGCACTTACTGGAATTGTCAATTCATGCTTGAGCAAGATCTTGGCAAAACGAGCTGTATTTTCCAAGACTTCACAGCCTTTGAGTTCTGCGTAGATAGGCTCTGTTCCTTTTGGTTGGAAGTAGATGTACTCATTTCCAATGTCACCACGGTCTTCAAAGCGAATAACATCTTCATAAGCTTCATGAGTTGTCTTGTCGTAGACTGTGATAGTTTCATCCACACTGACCGTTACAAATGGCGTATCAATCACTCCATTTTGGTAAATACCGTCACGGTGTTCTTGTTCTCCTTCGAGCAATTGGAAGGTTGTCCAAGAAAGTGGTGCCAGATGAACAGGTACTGTCACGCGCACTTGACGAGCGATGCGAGCCTGACGGAACTTGTCTTTTGGCAAATCATACTCAAAGTTAGCTCCCAAATCTTCGATTTTCGCTTCTACAGCATGCCCCTCCAAGTCTTCGACACGGTAGCTTGGCAAGGTCAAGGCTGCCATCTTCTTATAGCCTTCTGTTGGGTGCAATTCTTTGAAATCACAAGTCGCCACATCAATCACGGTGCTGACTGTATCAACCTTGTCATGCAAGCCTGTGTTAATGACGGTAAAGAGATAGTCGCTCTGAGCTTCGTGGGTTGCGATTTTACCCTTCCACTCGTTGAGAAGATTGGTCTTAACAAAGTTTCCAACTTGGTTGACCTTGGCAAAACGCGTTTCCATCTCACGGTGAACCTCGTCCACACTACAGCCACAGATACTGTCATGTGGCGCATTTTGTAGAAGGACTTTCCAAGCATAGGTCAACTGGTCCTTATGGTTGTGACCACCAGTGATGACAGTCAACGGCTCCACCACTTGTTCTAGGAGGTTGCTATTTTCTTGGAAAGCTTGTTTGAGGTAAATACGGGATGAAGAAGTGTTAGCAAGTGTATACCAACCGTCTGTTTCTTGACTGGTCAACTCACCTGTAACCGTAGATAGTTGCTCAGGCAGAGCACTTTCTACTGCGTGGATATAGTCATCAAAGGAACTATGAACAAAAGTCACATCTGGGAAGAGTTCATTTGCCACACGAATGGCTTCACTCAGATTTCGCTGTACAGGCTGGTGGTCACATCCGTTCATCATCAACCATTGGTTGGTCGAAGCGTAGTCACGCACGTCTGACAGTTTTTGTTTCCAGAAGGCCAGGGCTTCATCCTTATCAACTGGAATTTCATTTCCATTACTGTACCAGTTGGCAAAGAGGATACCGAGGACACGACTTCCGTCTGCACCCTGCCAGTACATTTCTGAAAACTGGGAAGTAAACTGCTCATCTTCGAGGACTTGGTTGTCAAACCCAATCGGCTTCACACCACGGCCAAAGGCTGCCACGTGAATGCCTGATTTTTGAAGGATTTGAGGAGCCTGCCCCATATTTCCAAAGGTATC
This sequence comes from Streptococcus oralis, assembly GCF_001579025.1. Taxonomy (GTDB): domain Bacteria; phylum Bacillota; class Bacilli; order Lactobacillales; family Streptococcaceae; genus Streptococcus; species Streptococcus oralis_X. The sequence goes on along the minus strand of NZ_KQ970236.1, from coordinate 33,390 downwards.
TGGGAAGTAACCAACCTGGGTTGATTTGCCCCATTTTGCACATTCTGCTTGACCAATCAAGGTATTGCGAACATTGGCTTCGCTGGAAATCAAGTAGTCATCCTGCAAGATGTAAAAGGGACCAATTTTGAGTTTGCCTTGGTCGATGTAACCTTGGACTTTGTCGCGATTTTCAGGGCGAATTTCCAAGTAGTCATCTAGGACAATAGTTTGGCCGTCCAAGTGGAAGCTCTTGAACTCAGGATCATTTTCAAAAAGATCAAAAAGATTATCAAATAACTCCACCAACTGCATACGGTGGCTTTCAAAAGGCAAGTACCACTCACGGTCCCAGTGACTGTGTGAGATAATATGTACGACAACATTTTCCATGAAGTAAAACCTCATTCTAACTTAAATTTTTATTTTTATCGTTTTAAATGTGAATTTGTGATTCTTTCCTAGAATCAGTTAAGCGAAAGCGAGCTCCTTAACGTATATCCAAGTAATCCAAGACTAACTCACAGAACATCATGTTGGCCCATGAGAACCATTCGCGAGAGTAGAGCGTTGGATCATCTACGTGGAAGCTTTCGTGCATGACACCTGTGCCTCCATCGCAAGCAACCAGCTGATCCAGCAAGAATTTCTTCTCCGCCTTATCTCTTGTTGTCAAGCCTTGGATAGAAAGGGCAATTGGCCAGATATAGCGGTAGAAGGTATGAGAACTTCCAAGCCCACTTGCGTATTCTCCTTGGTAGAAGTATGGATTTTCAGGACTCAGAATGGTCTGACGAGTTGCTTGATAAACTTCGTCATTAATATCGCAGTAACCAAGATATGGAGCAGCCAGCAGACTCGGTACGTTTGGATCATCCATGATGCTAGCATTTCCCAAACCATCCACTTCAAAGGCGTAAATCTTTTCACCCTTGCTGTTGGAGGTGTAGGCATAGTTTTCGATCCCTTCTTGGATCTCTGCTTGCAAACGTTTAGCGTCAGCAATAATACTTTCGCTGTCAGCTAGGTTTAGCTCTGCAAAGATTTCTTGGACATAACCCAAGACAACGACTGCAAACATATTGGATGGAATCAAGTAGCTATACTGACAACAATCATCACTTGGTCGAAAGGCTGACCAGGTCATTCCTGTCACGGCAAAGTCAGGTCCAAAGCCATCATTTACCAGAGTATCTTCCTTACGGTCTGTATCACGGACAAAACGATAAGGAGAGTTGTTGTGATCTTGCTCTACCGTCCAGAGATGAAGGATTTCCTTGGTTGCTGTGACAAAAGTTTCATCAAACTGATTGGTTTCGTCAGTCTCTTTCCAAAGGAGATAAGCCAACTGCAAAGGATAGCAAAGCGAGTCCACCTCATACTTGCGCTCCCAAATCCAACCATTGAGATCTGTATGGTCTGTTTCGTGGTGACCCTTCCAGTTCTCCGCAATGTTAAAGGAGTTGGCATAAGGATCCTTGAGCACCAAGGTCATCTGACGTTTGACCAAACCTGCAATGGTCTGACGTAGGAGAGAATCTCTCTTAGCCACATGAAGGTAGGGTCTAAGTTGGGCAGTCGAGTCACGAAGCCACATAGCGGGAATGTCTCCTGTTAATACAAAGGTTGAACCATCTTCTAGGATCTCAACCGTATTGTCCAAGGTGTCGGTGTAGCAACGCTCAAAGACATCCACCCACTCCGGATGGTCCTTGGCACGCTCTGCTACTTCATCCAGCCACTCTCTGACAATTTCTTTAGAATAAACCATTTTAAATTTTACCTCTTTCAAACAAGTTTCATGTTCAGTATAAAAAAAATCACCCCTAAAAGATATACACAAACTAAAGTCGTTTTGAAACAAACTTATGAAAAAAAGTTGGGGCTCTCCCCAACTTTTCTATTCACTTTTCTTTTCTTCGAAAACCTTATAACCTTCGGTAGCCAGTTCTGCTTTTAGACCCTCTAAATCTTTTGATCCCCAGCTTGATACCTTAGAAGCAGCATCAAGATCTAGATTGCCATCTTTCAAAAGGTAAGCTTGATAACCATAGTATTTGTAACGAACTTCTTTTGAGTTGCCACTTGACCAAGTTACTTTATAGACTGTAATCAACGAAACTTTTCCATTTGATTTTTTGTTCTCTTCTGGGATAACTTTCAAGTAACTGCCTTGCGACTCTAAAGTGTAGGTGCTAAAGGAGCTATTTTGATGTTCAGACTTGCTATAGTCATCATTCTTTTTCAGAAGATCCGCAAAGTTCTTCACATCTTTTAGGTCCTTCAAACCTTCAACCGTCACCTCGACCTTGTTGTTGTCAACAACTTTTCCTTTTGATTTCAACTCATTGATATAGGTCACACTAACAGTAAGAGTAACTGTATCTCCGTTCTTCAAGTTAGTCGGACGTTTGTTATCTTCAAAGTTGAAATAGCCATCTTTATTAGGTTTTTCTGTAATGGACGCTATGCCATACCCATTAAATCCAGTAAATGTCACAGGAGTTTCTTTGAGCAAATCCGCTGTTGATACTTTCTCATACTCTTTCAAGTCAGCAACCTTAAAGGTTTTCTTTTCTGCTTTGACTGCCGCACTTTGAGAATTCGTAGTGATCGTAAAGGTAACCTCATCACCATTTTTAAGTTCACTAGTCCGATCGAAATTAAATTGGACGCTCGTAATCATCGCTTCAGCTTTTTGTAACATGGCTACTAGTTTCGGATTTCTACTCACTTCCGAATAAGCCACAGGATCTTTTTGAACCAAAGCTTTCGCTTGATTATTGTTAAATCCAGCCTTTCGATAAGACAATTCTTCGATTTTAGATGCGATTTCTTCGCTGTTATAAGTCAACTTCCCAGTTTCTTCATATCCTGAAAATTGAACCTTTACTTCGTCTATAATACTCTTTGGTTGTGAGTCATAAATATTGTAGCCAACGAAAGCGACAATCGCAAGGGCAACAATAGCAAGAATAGCAATGATTTCCTTGCGCTTTGTTTGCAATAAGGTTTGAAGGCTGATTCCTTCTTGCTTCGGTTCTACCACTTGATCACTTTTCGACTCTTCCTCAATGTTAGGCTGATCTTCTTTGTGACCTTGCTCAATTGTTTCTGTCAGCTCGGGAGTCTGCTCCGTCAACTTTTCTACCAATTCATCATTGGCAGGATTCTTTTCAAATTCACTCATAATAATCTCCTTTCTTAGCCTCATTCTAACAGATAAGAGTATGTTTGTAAATCTTATTTAGATATTTATGCACTTATTTTAACTTTTAGCTATCTTCCTTTATTTTTGTGTTATACTGTATACAAAAATGTTTACAGAAAGTTAGTTTATGAAACCACTACTTGAAACCATCGATACCCGCTTTGGGACTGCTAGCAAACATGCCTTTTCTCGGGGAAATACCCTGCCTTATACGGGCGTTCCTTTTGGGATGAATTATTTTATGCCTCAGACCAGCGATCAGGAGGGAGCTTGGTTTTTCGAACCACATCTGCCCATCTTTCAAGGGATTCGATTAACCCACCAACCCAGTCCTTGGATTGGGGACTACTCTTGGCTCCTTCTGACACCTGTTACAGGCCAGCTAGGTGGAGACAGCCTCTTCCATCGTCAGTCTTCCTTTGACCTAGATAAGGCCTCTTTCCAGCCTCATTATCTGAAGATTTTCTCCCTGCGCTATCAGATTGGAACCCAGCTCACACCGACTTGCTATGGCGCTTCTATTCGTTTGGAGCAAAAGCAAGGCAAAGTCCTCTCCCTCTATCTTCACGCAGCAGATGAACTGACAGTAGAACAAATAGATAAGCGGACTCTTGCCCTGCGTCAAGAGGGTAAAACAGAGACCAACAAAAATCCGCTGATACTGTTTACTGCTTTACAAATGAATACGGATATTCTTGCTATCACACAAGAAGAGGGAGACTGGCGAATTGACTTAGCAAGCAGTCAAGCCGAGATTCAACTAGCGACTTCCTTTATTTCTCCTTCTCAAGCGCTATTTAATCTACCTCAAACGGACTTTGATAGCTGTAAAGCAAATGCCCAAGCAGACTGGGAAAATCTCCTCCACCGTTTTGATATCGTGGAGACAGGGGAAGCCGACCGAATCTTCTTTGATCACTGCCTCTACAGACTCTTCCTCTTCCCACAGACATTTTATGAAGTGAGCGAGTCAGGGCAAGCCATCCACATGGATCTGGCTACTGGTACTGTCAAACCCGGCGTCCTCTTTAGTAACAATGGCTTCTGGGATACCTTCCGCACCACCTTCCCCCTCTTTGCGCTTGTCATACCGGAGCACTATCATCGCTTTTTAGAAGGTTTCCTCAATAGCTACCGCGATACTGGATTCCTTCCAAAATGGCTGGCTCCAGATGAACGTGGTATGATGCCTGGTACCCTATTGGACGGCATTATCGCAGATAGCGCCTGCAAGGATATGGCTCCCGACTTGGAAGAAGAACTCCTCCAAGCCATGCTGGAGACAGCCACTAAGTCCGACCCTCTCGGCATCAATGGTCGTCACGGACTAGCCCAATACCAAGAACTGGGCTACCTCTCTACCGACCACCACGAAAGCGTCAGCCACACCCTAGACTACGCCTATAGTGACTTTTGTATCGCCAGCTGTGCCGAAAAGCTTGGTCAGAATGACATCGCGGAAACTTATAGAACTGCATCTCAAAATTACCGCCATCTCTTTGACGCTGAGACAGGTTACATGCGAGCGCGAGATAGCCAAGGCAACTTCCGCCCTGACTTCTCTCCTTATAGTTGGGGACGCGACTACGCCGAATGCTCTGCCGTTCAAGCGACTTTAGGCGTCCTCCACGACATCCCCGGCTTAATCCAACTTATGGGCGGAAAAGAAGCCTTCAGCCACTATCTTTTGAAAGCCTGTCAGGACGCTCCTCTCTTTGAAACGACCGGCTATGGTTACGAGATTCATGAAATGAGCGAGATGGCAACAGCTCCCTTTGGACAACTCGCCATCTCTAACCAGCCTAGCTTCCACATTCCATATCTCTTCCGCTACAGTGACTACCCCGACTACACTGCCCTTCTCATCAAAACCTTGCGTCAGAAAGCCTTTCACCCAAGCTGGCAAGCCTATCCTGGCGATGAGGATAATGGCAGTCTCTCTGCTTGGTATATCTGGTCAGCTCTTGGATTCTACCCGACCTGTCCAGGCAAACCCAGCTATGATCTCGGAGCCCCTCTCTTTGACCACCTCCGTATCTACCTAGCTAAGGAAAATAAATGGCTGGATATCCATGCCGAGCAAAACTACAGCCATTTCAACTTTGTCAAAGAATGCCGATTGGACAATACCCCAGTATCTAGCATCCAACACCAAGACCTCTTAAAAGCTGAGCAACTGACCTTCACTCTCAGCTGGCTACCAAATCACTCATAATCAAAAGAACCTTTGCATCGCGCAAAGGTTCTTCTTTTATGAAACTTGGACCTGAAGCTGGTCAACAAGCTGCCCATCTACCGTCAAATTCAGATAAAAGTCCAAGGTTTTATCTCCTGCAAAATACAAGGTTGGTATTGTCAGCCTTTTTTCAATCTCACCAACTTGAAACACAAGGACTTGAATATCGTCCCGATAGGCGACACCATGCACACCCGTCCCTGGTTGAATTGAAATCTTAGCTTCTAAAGGACTGCTAGATTCTCTGCGCTTAACTGTAAAGTAGACATTTTCTCCCTTGGTCACAGCTAGACTTTTTTCTGAAAACTCCAGTTGCTGAACGGTATCTTTTCTCGAAAAGGTAGGTGTTTTATAGAGAGAAATCTTGGTTAACAAAGGCAAAGCCTGTGCCTCTGTAATGGTCACGCGTATCTTCTGCGCCTCAACGACTGATCCTCGTAAAAGACGTTTGTAGCCAACAGTATAACCAGATCCAAACTCCTGCCAAACACCATCCAACTCTACCTGAACATAGAAAGCAGCGATGCGTTGCCCCAGCTTCAAATCTTCTCTCAGCTCGATTACATCAAAAGTTTTAGGTGTCCCTAAATCGAGCTCTAATTGGATTGGCAACTCTGCATCACTTGCCCATAAACTAGTTTCCAGTCCATCTGTCAGATGATGACAAGCAAAGTCTGGTGATAGAGCAGAGCCAGATACCTTGGCTCCCAGAGCTAAATCTTCCCTATAGAGTGTGTCACGGTAGGTAGCAAATTCATACAGTCGCCGGATATCCTTTTCGTCAAAGAGGCCATCTTGGTTTGGCGGAATATTGAGTAAGAGAGGTGTACCCCGACCCACCGAGTGAAAGTAGATTTCGACCAACTCCTCGAGAGACTTGGGGTCCTGATCCTCATGGTAAAACCAGCCTGGCCGAAGAGAAACATCTGCCTCCCCGATTGAAAATAGCGTTCCCGAGGGGTCTCCGTGCTGTAGATAATCTAATTCCGCTTCTGTTCCTAACTTGTCTGGCTTGACTTTTTGCCACAAGGGATCCCCTGCATAGCCTCGTTCATTTCCAATCCAGCGAATACTAGTTCCCTCAGTGGAGAAAATCAAACAATCGCCCTGCAAGTCACGAATGGTTTCAAACCAGGTCTCAAACTCATAGTTGACCTTCTGGGCCCCTTCTCCTCGAGCACCATCCATCCACACCTCAGCGAACTTACCGGCATTCCCATAGGCAGGATTTGACAAGATTTCCTTCAATTGAGCCAGATAGTAGGCATTGTAGTTCGCTTCTCGGTTCACGTGATAGAGGGGACTGTGAGCATCCCAAGGAGACAAATACACTCCCAAATCCATGTCAAACTCAGTCGCAGCTTTGGAAACCTCAAGGAGCAAGTCCCCCTTTCCATCCCTCCAAGGGCTAGCCTTGACCGAATAATCTGTATGGGCTGACGGATAGAGCACAAAACCATCGTGGTGCTTGACCACCAAAATCAGCTTTTTAAAACCCGTTTCTTTGAGCACTCGAATCCATTCACGCGCATCCAACTTGGTCGGGTTAAAACGCATAGGATCCTCTTGCCCACTTCCCCATTCCTGGTCATAAAAGGTATTAGGACCAAAATGGATAAAGGCAGCTAGTTCATCCTCTAAATAATCCAGCTGGGCCTGGCTTGGTAATGGTCCATGCGGTTTTATGTTCGTCATCATCTCACATCTCTTTCTCTTGTTCACAAAGTTATCCACAACTTGTGGATAAGAAAGCATTCCTAAAAACTAGTTTTTTCAGTCTCTAGCTCACCTGTCACCCTAAACAGACCTTTATCAAACAGCCCTGTACTAGGGTTTCTACTAGCTTTCTAGAAAGTCACTAGTATACGGAACTATTATCAGAATCCTTCAACACCATGGATTAGATATCATTCTTCCTCAGACTTATCCACAGACTGTGAATAAACTATTGTTCCAGACCGCTCTCTCTTTGACTATAACAAAAAGCGATAGCAGCGTCAATATGACTAAGATTCCTTCCTAAATCCCCTGAAAAGATTCTATAATTTGTACAATCGTAACTTTTGCATTCGTCAGCTAGTGAGAATCAGCCAGTAGAAAATGATCTCTTTATCACATTGTGAACAGCACATCTGTGATACTATAATACCTAACCATTTAATCATTTCTAGCAAAAAATCCCGCAGATTTGCGGGATCTTCTCTTGCATCAATGCGCCAACATTTCTTGGGCGATTTCTTGGCCAGATAGGTTATCTGGATAGTAGGTTGGCCAGTTATCCATCTCTTCAAAGAGGGCTTCTTGGCTAGTACCTCCAAAGAAGATATGGAAATGTTCTGCCTTGACTGGGGCGATATTGTGGTCACTGAACTGAACATACTTGAACTGTCCAGCGTCCGCATCTGTCGCTTCAAAGAGGAAGCGCACGCCACGATTGCCTTTCTTATAAGTCAAGATTTTCTTGCCGACATACTTGTAGGTGAACTTCTTGCTTTGGCCACCTTGAACAAATTCCATAGTGTTGTCCGTGATGTTGATCTTAGTCACATCTGTCTGATAGCCTTTTCTATAGTAGGCCTTGTACTCATCCTTTGTCATCTTACCAGTCAATTTAGCCTTGTAGTCAAAGACTTGATCAAAAGTTCCATCTTCAAGGAAAGGATAAACTGACTGCCAGTTGCCAGCATAGTCACTCAAGGTACGGTCTTTGACATCTGCATCCTCAAAGTAACCATTGTGAACTGTCTTAGTGTTTTCTTCCTTCTCTGGTTCGATTTCCGGTCCTTCTTGATCTGTTGTCTGCTTGAGAGCCTTGAGGTTTTTCTCCATGATAGAGATATAGTCCTCACCAGCCTTGGTTGCTTCTTCTGTCAAACTTTCTAGCGGATTAAGCACATCTAGTTTGACACCCGTTTCTTTGGAAAGGGTATTGGCGAGGGCTTGTGAGGCATTTTCTTCAAAGTAAATATAAGAAATCTTGTTTTTCTTGATATACTCTGTCAATTCTGCCAAACGTGCTGCTGACGGTTCTGCATCTGGTGAGAGACCTGAGATGGATACTTGCTTGAGACCGTAGTCTAAGGCAAGGTAGTTAAAGGCAGCGTGCTGGGTCACAAAGCTCTTTTGTTTGGCTTGAGACAAGCCATCTGTGTAGGACTTGTCCAAGGCTTGTAACTTTTCAATATAGGCAGCGGCATTCTTTTCAAAAGCCTCTTTTTTATCAGGATAATCTGCTGACAAACTATCACGGATATGCTCTACTAGTTTGATAGCACGTGCTGGTGAAAGCCAAACGTGGGGATCGTAGTCGTGATGGTGACCCTCACCGCCATGATCATGCCCTTCATCTTCTTCCTCACCACCTGGCAAGAGGAGCATATTGCCTGTCGCCTTGATGGTTTTCACCTTTTTCTTATCCAAGGATTCTAACAATTTTGGAACCCAAGTTTCCATGTTTTCATTTTCATAGACAAAGGTATCTGCATCTTGGATTTTAGCAACTGCCTTGGCAGACGGTTCATATTCGTGAGGTTCTGTACCAGCACCGATTAGAAGTTCTACATTAGCAGTATCTCCTGCGACTTGCTTGGTAAATTCGTAGACAGGGTAAAAGGTTGTTACGATATTTAGCTTCCCATCTGCCTGTTTTTGATTGGAACAAGCCACTAAAAACAAGGCACATAGACTAGCTAGTAGTATGCTCAGTTTTTTCATTTCATTCTCCTATTTGATAAAACGTTTCAGTAGACTGACTAACAAAAAGACAGCTACAAAGATAATGGTGATACTAGCGCTGGCAGGTGTTTCTGCATAGTAGGAAATATAGAGACCTGCCACCATTCCCAAAAAGCCAATAGCGCTGGCTAGTAACATAACGGATTTGAAATTTTTCCCCAGACGAAGGGCAATACTAGCTGGCAAGACCATAATGGTCGATACCAAAAGGGCTCCTGCCGCTGGTATCATAAGGGCAATGGCCACTCCTGTCACCATGTTAAAAAGAATAGACATGGTACGAACTGGAAGTCCATCCACAAAGGCCGTGTCCTCATCAAAAGTCAGGATATACATTGGTCGCAAGAATAAGAAAGTCAAAAGTAAAACGACCGCCGCAATGGCAAATAGGAAAATCACCTGCTCCTGGCTAATGGTTACAATCGAACCAAAGAGATATTGGTCCAAACTCATGGAACTCGAACTTTTTCCCTTACTCATGACTATCAGAGACACTGCAAGGCCTGTTGACATGAGGATGGCTGTCCCGATTTCCATAAAGTTCTTATAGACTGTCCGGAGATACTCTAGAAAGACCGCTGCGATCAAGACAATAGCAATGGTTGAAATAGTTGGAGAAATTCCCAAAACCAGACCAAAGGCTACCCCTGATAGAGAAACGTGACTGAGGGTATCGCTCATGAGACTCTGACGACGTAAGATAAGGAAGGTCCCAAGAACTGGAGAAAAGAGACTCATGGCAATGACCGCCAAGAAGGCCCGCTGCATAAAGTCATAGGATAACAAACTAAGCATGTTCCACCTCCTGGTCGCTTTCGTGAACGTTAAAACAACGCCATGGTGAGTCTTGGTTACGGACTAGATGAATATTGCGATCCGCATAGTCCTTGACCTCCTCAGGATCATGGGTAATCATCAAAACGGCCTTGCCATGATGGTGGGCACTATGGTGCATGAGTTCGTAAAATTCATTTTTACTCCCTGCATCCATCCCTGTCGTCGGCTCATCTAGGACAAAGATATCTGGGTCAGAAGCAAACATCCGAGCAATCACTGCTCGTTGCTTTTGCCCTCCCGAAAGGGAGCCAATTCGTTTGTCACGGTGTTCCCACATACCAACTGAGTCTAGACTAGCCTTGATATGCTCCTCATCATGGGCGTTCAAGCGGCGGAACCAGCCCTTTCGCGGATAACGACCCGACTTTACAAATTCATAAACTGTACTTGGAAAGCCAGCATTAAAACTGGCAATCTGCTGGGGAAGATAGGCTATCCTAAGCTTTTTCCCATGAGTATTTGTCTTTGAGATGGTTACCTTGCCAAATCTTGGCTGCAAGATGCCTAGACTAGCCTTGATCAGCGTCGTCTTGGCAGCTCCATTTTCACCAGTCAGGGTGACAAACTCCCCACTATCAACACTGTAGTTGATATGCTCGAGGACAGGTTCCTTGTCATAATAGAAAGACAAGTCCTCTACTGTAATATACCGCATTATTTGATTTCTCCTACTAAAGCAGTTAAAAACCGCTGGATCACTTCTTGTTCATTTGGAGTAAACTGACTTGCCACTTGTTCATAGGCTAAGAGCGTGTGTTCATGATGATGGTGGTGTTCCTCTGCCACCGGTCGAGCTAGCTCTGTCAGTTGATAAAAGATCACACGCGCATCCTTTGGATCTCTGGATGTCTCTAACATGCCCTCTTTGACCAAAGACTTGATAGCCTTGGTCACTGCCGCCTGACTGACGTTAAGACGACGGGCCAACTCCGAGTTGGTTAGGGATTCTTCTGACAAGAGCATGAGGATGTGTTCCTGAGTATTGGTCAAGGCAACGTCACTTGTGCAATGCCCGATTAGAATTTCATGCTGGTTCTCAGATCTCAAGATCACCTCGTTTAAAAAGTTATCGATTTCCTGTGCAAGCTGTCTCATGTGTTACTCCTTCCCTAGCTATCTTTTTCGTAAAAAACATAGATAGCCACCGATTCTTTACTGGTTAATTATATCATAAACCAAAAAAGAGTCAAGGGAAAAAGGCGTAAAAACGTTTCCCTAGACTCTTCTAGATATGAAATTTAACCTATTTTTGCTTTGGTTTTCGACTCGACAAGATACCTGCCAAACCAGCTACCATTCCCATTAAGAGCAAGAAGATGGACTGTTCGCTTCCTGTATTTGGGAGGGCTTTTTCTGAGACAACTGCTTTCTTGCTAAATTGACCTGCCACCTCATAAGTCAATGGCACATTTGTAGTCGCATCGTTAGCAGCCGCATTCGTTTGAGGTGTTTCTACCGGCAGACTAAAAGTTGTAGAATCCACAGAAATCGTCCGTGAGTTCGGATTAATCTTTTCATACTGGGTCAAATCAGCGGTTTTCAGATACTCTTCAAAGGCAGCATCCATAGATGGGCCTTCTTCACGAGCGCCACCCAACATAGTGTAGCCATCACCACCCGCAGCTAGGAAATCATTGGTTGCAAGATAGTAAGTTTTTGCGAGGTCTAGGAGATCATAACGACCAGTCGTGCGGTTTTTGACCTGGATGGCCAAGACACGTTTTCCTGATGGTAGATTAGTATCATAGTAGACCTTCACACCTGAAACTTGCAAGAAGCCACCACTTGGTTCTAGCAATGGTTGGCCGTTCTCATCCAAGACCTTCTTGCCATCCTTATCGACCTGCAAGATAGAGCCGAGTGACTTTTCAAACATATCCAAAACTTGTTGCCCAGTCACTTGGATTTGTGAAATGGTATTTCCAAATGGAAGAACGGCAATGACATTTCCTTTCGTAATCGGTTTGCCTTTTGCAATAGTTTCACGCAAGCCACCACCATTTGTCACAGCGATGTCAGTCGGATGGCTAAATCCTGTCTGACCATACTGATAGAGGGAGTCCGCTACGACGTTTCCGAGGTTAGTTTCACGAACCCGAACATTTTCACGATCTCCGTTGAGTTCTACAGGGCTGTTTGAAACGACTTCAACAGCATTTTCAGCATCGTATTTTTGTTTAATGTCTTTGACCAGTTTTTCTACTGTTGGATTGGCTGGTAATTTTTTAGCATCAGCAGCCGGAATCTGAGTTGGATTACCCAAAAGCTGACGTGATTTGTAGGTGATTTTTCCTACATTATGAAGGTAGCTTCCTGTCTGGTTATAGGTAACATTGTCTCCATAAGTCGTTGATTCTACTGTATGAGAGTGACCGTCGATTATTGTTACGCGTTTCCCTTTCAAACGAGGATTTTTAGACAAGGCTTCTGCCAAAGTTGAACCACGCCATTCGACTGGAGTTGTAGTATCCACACCCAAGTGAGCCAGCACAACATAGTGTTTGTAGTCCTTACCGTCTGCACGAGCCTTGGCTTGGACTTCTTCGATAACTTTATTCACCTCGGAGATTGGATCTGTAAAGGTTACCCCTTTGACATTTTTAGGGTGAGTTTTGGTAGCTGTTTCAGGTGTTGTCACACCGATTACAACAAATTCATCACCTTCCACAGTCTTATCTTTATCAACGATTGTGGAAGCTTCAAAAAGACGAGCTCCATTGACATAGGTGTTTGAGCTAAGTAATGGGAATTTCAAGATTTCCTTGTATTTCTTAGCTTCGTCCAAACCAAAGTCAAACTCATGGTTTCCTACTGCCATGGCATCATACTGCATCTGATTGAGAATTTCAGCGCGTGCTTCACCCTTCGTAGAGTTGGAAATCGGTAAACCTTGGAAAGCGTCTCCCGCATCAACAACCAGAGTATTTTGATTTGATTTTGCACGCTCCTGCTCAATGACAGTCGCTAACTTGGCATCTCCAATTACTCCCTTTTCCTCTACAATACGACCATGGACATCATTGGTGTGTAAGATAACGGTGTCCTTTTCTTCGCTTTTAGTAGATTCAGCAGGTGCTGACAGAGCTTCTGCAGGTGCAACCGCTTCTGAAGTTGCCGAAGTTTCCGGTACTGCAGGGCTCTCAACAGGAGCTGGAGTCGCCGACGTAGCAGGAGTCGCTACGACAGCTGAACTTTCTGCAGGAGTTGTTGCTTCTTCAGCATAGACTTGTCCAGCTAAGAAGGCTGGAGCTAATAGAGCTGTCGACAAGACAGGTAACAAAGAACGTTTGTTCATTTTAAAATCCCTTTCTTTTCTTCTTCTCTTTTATATTATACGCTATTTCTAAAAATTTTGAAACTTTTGACCTATTTTTATCTTAAATATTCGCCATTTAAACAAAAAAGTCTGGGTTTAAATCCCAAACTTTTAACTCTTTTTATTGGAAATCTTTGATATTCCCATCATAGGTCGCCCAGTCCTTGCTAAAGAAGCGGTCATTCATCTTGTAGTCTGGAGCTGGTTTCGGATCCGTCAAGAAAGGATTGACAACCTTATCAAAAGCTAGCCAACCTAACCAACCAATATGAATAGTATCTTTGACAAAGTAGGGATCTCCGCCTTTTTTAGAAAAGTCAGCAATGTTGGTGAAACCTTGACTTTCTAACTGGTAACGAATTTTTTCCACAGCATGTTGGTACATTTCCTCACTGAGCTCTGTATGGGCCATCCATTTTTTATTGACAGGCTGAATAACAAAGAGCACATTGACCTTTGATTTGGCAAATTGATTAAGGACCAACTGCAAATCATTGTACTCAGACGACTTGAGGAAATTGTAATTTTTTTGATAGCCCTTATACTTCTCGAGATAGTCTTTCACCTGGGTCTTATAAAATTGATTTTCAATTCCCATATCGTTATTATTGGTATTGGCTTCTGCATCCTTTCGAGCAATTTTTTCTAACTCTTCATAAGAAAATTGATCCGGAAGATCGTTTAAATAGTTCTCCACATGTTCCTTGTACTTGAGTTTTCCTCGAATGGAAAATTTCCCAAATAGCGAAGCCTGACGCTCATTAAAACGTGCAAAAGCCTTGATAATAGCATGATCAACCTCTGATAATTCCTCACCCTTTGACAGTTTCTCAACGATACCCTTCATAGAGACTCCAGGATTTTGCTTTAAGAGACGTTTAGCTGCATGTTTGGCTGCTATATCTCCCGATTGATTTTCTAGAAAGGCTGTCAACTGATCGTTGTTAAAGTAGTTTTGGAAGAAGGCTGGCTCATAGTCCTCCTCTGTAAACCACTGAGGGGAAATGACAAATACTGCCTGCTTTTCCTCGATTTCTGGCAAGATCTGCTGCATGCCGAAATACTGATTGAGAGAAGCTGCTCCTGCTTGCCCCAAAAAGTAAGGACGGTAGGGACGGCTATACTTTTCCGCCAAGACCGCTGGGTGCATGCTATCAAAACGAATCCACTCACTTGAGCCAAAAAAGGGAATAAAGCGCATATTTGGTTCCGTAAAGGCTCTCACTTTTTGACTTCTCTCTTTAAAACTTTCCGAACTAATCGCTGCTGCAGAATATTTCTCTTCCATCAAATTATGACTTGGATTGTTTGGATAGAAAAAGATTAGTAAGAAAACAAGAATACTAGCAAGAAGCAGAGGCCCGAAGATCAGCCACAAGCGTTTAAGCATTCTTCAACTCCGTAATACCTGCTACGATTTTATTAGCCGTATTCCAGTCATCACGACCGAACTCCGTCACTGGAACACGAATGTCAAAACGGTTTTCAATCTCAACAATCAATTCAACCGTTCCCATGCTATCCAAGACACCGGCATCAAAAAGATCTTCATTCATCATGTCAGAAACATCTTCCATAAACAACTCATCAATAATTTCAATAACTTCTGATTTGATATCCATTTTAATATCCTTTTATTTTTTAAACCACAAATCATTCAAAAATCCAGAAAAGATTAAGAATGAAATCATCACGACATGGAAGGTGACAACCATGCCAAGCAACTGAATCCAGCGATTCTCAGGTAAGGAACCCTTTCCAGCTTTTTTCCGTTCTTTATTGAGCGCTTTTTTCTTACGAACCCAAGCGTCATTGATGACCAGCCCAATCCCATGGAAAAGGCCATAGGCGATATAGTACCAGGTCACACCATGCCAAAATCCCATAATCAGCATATTTACAATATAGGCTACACTTGAAGTGACATTGCGATTTTTAAAGACCTTCTTTCTGGTCAACACCATGACCATCCGCATAAAGACGAAGTCACGGAACCAGAAAGATAGACTCATGTGCCAGCGATTCCAAAACTCTTTTAAATCCCTTGACAAAAAAGGCTTGTTAAAGTTGATAGGACTATGAATACCCATCAAGTTTGAAATGGCTAAGGCAAACATAGAGTAGCCCGCAAAGTCAAAGAAGAGCTCCAGACCAAAGGTATACATAACTGCAAGAGCATAATGGTTAAAGAAACCACCTGTCTGCAAGGCCAAATTTTTCAGCGGAGGCAATAATGTCTCTCCTAAAATGTGAGCCAAGATAAACTTGTAGAGGAAGCCAAGCATGATATATTTGACAGCCTCTTCTAGCATATCCATCAGCTCATCCTGCTCAGGAATGGTCTCGTAATTTTCATTGAAGCGTTTAAAACGATCAATAGGACCACTTGAGAAAGTCGGCATAAAGAGAAGAAAACGTAAGAATTGCCAAATCTTTAAATCCTTGATGACACCGTCTCTCAACTCAACGATAACCCCAACTGCACGAAAGGTCAAATAAGAAATCCCTAAAAAGCCAAACAAAGATTGAGGTCCATGAATAGCAGGAGATACTTTCACAAAGACGATAGGCAATAGAGATAGAAAGCTAACCAGATAAAACACCCACTGACTATCCCGCTTTTTCCTGTACCTTTTGTAGAAAAAAACAAGTAGTAACTGCCAAACGACATAAAGGAGGAGAGCACTGATTTGATCCGTCTTCCCACCTGTCAACATGGCTAGGATAAAGAAAAGACTAACAAGCACCTCGTACAAGGCAAAACGTTTCTTGAAAAAGAGGCCGATAAAGATGGGCAAGGTCGCACCGATGATGTATAGAAAATACTGTGGATTCCCATAAGGTTCCAAATGAGGAAACTGTTTGAAAAATTCCATCATCGGCTGTTTACCTCGTTAATCAAGCCCTTGATGTCAATCTTACCATTAGGAGTCAGCGGTAAGCTGTCTCGGTATAGGAATTTAGACGGCATCATATAGGACATCATGATATCAGCCAAGTCTCCCTTGATAGCCTTGGTTATATCGATATCCCGTTCAAACTGCTCATGAACACCATCTTTTAAGATGACATAGGCCAGTAAATTTTGTACCTTGTGATCCTTGTTATAGCGTGGGACAGCAACAGCTGATTCTATAAAGCGAGACTTATTAAGATTTTGCGAAACATCTTCAAGCTCAATACGATAACCATTAAACTTAATCTGGAAGTCCATCCGTCCACCGTAGAGAAGCAAGCCCTCATCTGTCATAGTTCCTACATCCCCTGTGTGGTAGGCCGGCAGACCTTCGAATTCAAAGAAAGCTTCTGCTGTTTTTTCAGGATTATTCATATAACCTTTTGAAACAGTTGGCCCAGAAACGATGATTTCTCCCTGTTCACCATTTGGAACTTTCTTCCCTTCCTCATCAATGATAAAGGTTGGAGAATCCGCCTTGGTATAGCCGATTGGTAGGCGTTTGAGAGTCTTCAACATTTCGTCTGTTACGGCAACTGCTGATAGGGCTACTGTCGCTTCTGTTGGTCCGTAGGCATTGATAATACGAGCATTTGGGAATCGCTCGCGCAGTTTTTGAGCTGTTTTGACCGTCAATTCTTCACCATCAAAGTAGAAATGCGTGATTCCTGGCATTTTCTCACTATTAAAGTCTTCTGACAACATGGCCATATCTGCAAAGGAAGGCGTCGAGGTCCAGATAGCGATTGGCAAGGAAAAGATGGTCGCAAAGAGTTTTTTGAAGTCCTGAGTAATGGCTGAAGGAAGAGCGAAAAGCGTGCCACCAAGTGCCAAGGTCGGTGCCCAGTACATGACAGATAGGTCAAAAGAGTAGGGTGGTTGGGCCAGCATTTGTGGACGACTTGGTGTCGCAAATTCCTTATCTGTAATCATCCAGTTGGTAAAGCTGAGGAGATTGTCATGGGAAATCTGCACTCCCTTAGGCTTACCGGTCGTACCAGAAGTAAAGATAATGTAGTAATTATCATCTCCCTTGACTGGATGGTTCATCTCGTAGCTAGAAGCTTGAGCAAAAGCTTCATGGACTTGCTCTAAATTCAGCATCGGTATGCTAGTTTGCTCTAATGAAAAATTCGAGATGGCAATAATCAAGCTCGGTTCTGCTACTTCTACGATAGCGGAAACTCGTTCCAAGGCTGAATGGCTATCGATGGGGATATAGGCATGACCTGACTTAGTTAGCGCTACAAAGGTAGCCAACATCTCATATTCCTGACCACCAAAAACGACGACTGGAGATTTTTCTGGCAAATTCAACTGATCAATGGCTGCAGCCAAACTATCCGAATCAACCTTCAAATCTCCATAAGTATGCTCTCGCCCCAAAACGTTGTAAACAGGATAACTAGCTTGTGTCTGAGCAAAGTGCTCAATCGTTTCAATCATATCAACTATGGGTTTATTTGACACAATAGGTTTTCTCCTTTGAGTTAAAATTCGTTATAGATAAAGCCACCTTGCCCCTGTCCAAGGTAACTAAAAAAATAAAGCAAACCAAGCAAAATAACGAAATACAGAAATGTTTGAGCACAAAAAATATAAAGTGTTCTCTTTTTTTTCATATTCGACTTCTTTTTTGTAAATTTTCAGAAAAGCTATGCAAATCAGCAATTGCTATCTTATCTTCCTAACATTTTACCACTTTATCAACCTTTTTTTCAACTGTTTACCATAACTTAAAAAATGGTTTTAGCTTATTTTAAGATAAGTTAAAATGTTAATGTTTTGGCTATTAAAAAGAGCCTGAGACTTCCATCTCAAACTCTATTGACAATAACTCTTTTATCTTAGAAAAGTGAAAATACGAGAACTGCTAGGGCCGCTCCGAGGATAGGTCCTACAACAGGAATCCAAGCATAAGACCAGTCTCCGTCTCCCTTATTTGGAATTGGTAAGATGCTGTGCATGATGCGAGGGCCAAGGTCACGAGCGGGATTCAAGGCATAACCAGTTGTCCCACCTAGTGAAAGACCGATACCGACAATCAAGGTTCCCACTGCAAAGGTACCTAAACCGGCTTGAAGGTCATAGAGTCCCAAGGCAAAGATTGTCAAGAGCAAAACAAAAGTTCCAAGGATTTCGCTAACCAAATTCGATACTGTGTTCTTGATTGCTGGTCCAGTACTGAAGGTTGCTAGGATATTGCCTGCATTTTCTTCTGCCTCATAATGCGGTTTGAACTGCAACCAAACCAAAATCTGAGCCACCATTGCTCCTGCGAATTGGGCTAGGATATAAGGGAAAACAGATCCCCAAGAGAGCGTTCCTTTTAAGGCCATTGCAAACGTCACAGCTGGATTTAGGTGGGCTGGACTGAGCGTACCAGATACAAAGGCCGCAACGGCTACAGCAATTCCCCATCCCATAGTGATGACAATCCATCCTGAATTGTTACTCTTGGTTTTAGGAAGAACCACACCTGCTACAACACCATTTCCTAGGAGGATAAGAATTAAAGTCCCCAAAAATTCTCCAAATAATTCTTTCATCATATCGTTGTCTCCATATAAAAGAAGGAGAGAGAAGGCAAGGAAAGCCCGCCTCCCTCTTTTCTAGTTTTTCTTAATTTTTTAATGCCGCTAGATCGTTGTTAGCAAGAGCTGCTTCAACATCCGCACGGTAGGCTGCTTTTTCTTCATCAGACCAGTCATAGAATCGTCCCATTTCATCCAGAACTGGCTCCACAATGCTATCCAAACTATCACGCATGAAGAGCATGTGGTTAGTACGGCGAAGGAGGAAGTCAACTGGGCTTAGAGCCAACTCATTGCGCATTGCATAGTGAAGGGACAAGGTATCTGCCAAGCTGAGTCCTGGTGCTTGTTCCAAGCTGTGAGCAAGGGCAAAGACTTTCGGTGCATTTGAACCGTAGAGATTTGCTAGGTAATGAGCTTCCTTGCTATCCAAGCCACGTGACACTCCAAGTTGAGCAAAGGCTTCAATTTCTGAGTCCACATTTGCTGGGTTCAATTCTCCGCCTGAAACAGGGTAAGTCTTAGAGTTGATGAGTTTAAAGCTACGGTCAAATTCTGCTTTGAGGATATCAACCACGCGCTCCATAGCCCCTTCAGCCATCTTACGGTAGTCTGTGATTTTACCACCAGCAAGGGTCAACAGGCCATTGTCATCACGGTCCAAGCTCGAACCACGTGAAACTGCAGATGGGTCCAAATGTTTCTCAGATGTGCTGCTTTCAAGCTTGCTGACAGCAGACTCAACATCTTCACGCGATTTTTCTTTCGATAGATAAGCCTCGACAGTCGCAATCAAGCTATTGAAGCTTTCGTCGCTAATGGTACCGTTATTTCCGCCGTTGTAGTCAGAAGCGCTATTGCCTGCGATCAATGGACGAAGACCAGCCCAGCTGCTTTCGATATCATCAATGGTGATATTGGCTTCTGGGAAGCGGTTGTTGACAATGCCAAGTAGATAATCTACATCTTCCTGCGTCACTTTTGGATGTTCCAAATCACCTGTGTAGTCTGTATCGGTTGTACCAAAGTAGGTCTTGTTTTCACGTGGGAGAACAAAGACCATACGACCATCTCCCAAGCCTGTGTCAAAGTAAACTGGCTGTGAAACCTTGATCTTACTAGAGTCAACCACCAAGTGAACTCCCTTAGTTGGACGCATTTGTGAGAATTGCGTTCCCTTATTAGATAAATTACGTACCTTGTCGCTCCAAGGACCTGTCGTGTTGATAACCAGACGAGCCTTGATTTCAAAGACTTGGTCTGTCAACAAATCACGAGCTACAACACCTGTAATCTTGCCGCTTTCGTCAAAGAGGAAGCCTTCTGCCTTAACGTGGTTGGCAATGAGGGCACCGTCTTGGTTGGCACGTTTAATGTTTTCAATCACGAGACGCGCATCGTTGTTACGGAAGTCAAGATAAACTCCACCTCCTACCAAGCCTTCTTTCTTCAAGTTTGGCTGGCGTTCCAAGACTTCTTCCTTACTCAAGACCTTGTTAGCAGCTGGCGTGTTGCTAACACCTGCCAAAAGGTCGTACAAGTCCATGGCTACTTTGAGACGGAAAAGGCTAAAGGTCGCTCCATCTTCATCGTAAACTGGCAAGAGCATTGGATCTGGTTTTGGAATGTGTGGAGCGATTTGTTGAACCACCGCACGTTCAGAAACTGTATCTGAGACTACTTCCACGTCAAATTGTTTGAGGTAACGCAGACCTCCGTGGACCAATTTTGTTGAACGGCTAGATGTTCCTTCTGCGAAGTCCTGCATTTCAATCAAACCAGTGTCAAGACCACTGGCTGCAGCCTGCAAAGCTACACCAGCTCCTGTAATCCCTCCACCAATAATCAAGAGATCCAAGGTACGTTCCTGCATTTTTTTAATTGACAATTCACGTGTTTTCTTTGAAAATTCCATATTTACACACTTTCTAACTGAGTCGCTTCATTCTTAAACTGATAATTGCATCAAGAAACAGTATTAGTCGTCGATTTCCGCAAAGACTTGAGTTGCTTTCACAGCCTTCTTCCAGCCCTTATAGAGTTGTTCCTTACGAGATTCGTTCATCGATGGTTCGAAAAGTTCTCCTGTCTCGTTCAAGAGTTTCAACTCATCCAAGTCCTTCCAGTAGCCTACTGACAATCCTGCCAGGAAGGCTGCCCCTAGGGCAGTTGTTTCCAAGTTTTTAGCGCGTGCGATATCAATTCCCAAGATGTCAGCTTGGAACTGCATGAGGAAGTTGTTCATGGCTGCACCACCATCTACCTTCAAGACTTGGATAGCTGTCTGAGCATCCACTTGCATGGTGTCGATGATGTCACGTACTTGATAAGCGATAGATTGCAAAGTCGCCTTGATAAAGTCTTCTTTGCTTGTTCCACGAGTCAAGCCAAAGACAGATCCTCGAGCGTTTTGGTTCCAGTATGGTGCCCCTAGACCTGTAAAGGCAGGTACGACATAAACTTCGTCATTGTTGTGAGAATTGAGAGCATATTTTTCAGACTCTGGTGAGTTTTCCACCATACGAAGCCCATCACGAAGCCACTGAATGGCACTTCCTGCGATGAAGATAGAACCTTCCAAGGCATAGTAAACCTTGCCGTTAATTCCATAACCAATCGTTGTCAAAAGGTTATTTTCAGACAACTGCATCTCTTCACCAGTGTTCATAATGATGAAAGAACCTGTTCCATAAGTATTCTTGACCATACCAGGCTCAAAAGCCAACTGACCAAAGAGGGCTGCTTGTTGGTCACCAGCCATACCAGAGATTGGTACTTCTCCACCGTAGAAATGGAATGGAGCAGTCTTACCATAGATTTCAGAGTTAGAACGAACTTCTGGAAGCATGGCCTTAGGAATATTGAGGATTTCCAAAATCTCATCATCCCATTTAAGATCCTTGATGTTATAGAGCATGGTACGGGCTGCGTTTGAGTAGTCGGTAACGTGAGCTACGCCGTCAGTCAATTTCCAAACCAACCAAGTATCAATAGTACCAAAGAGCAATTCACCCTTTTCAGCTCTCTCTTGAGCGCCTTCTACATGATCCAAAATCCAACGAACCTTAGTCGCTGAGAAGTAAGCGTCAATGATCAAACCCGTCTTTTCATGGAATTTTTCCACATAACCTTGACTTTTCAGTTGTTCAGCCAGAGGAGCAGTTTGGCGTGATTGCCAAACGATAGCGTTGTAGATAGGAAGTCCTGTTTTCTTATCCCAGACAACAGTTGTTTCACGCTGGTTGGTAATCCCGATGGCCTCGATTTGACTTGGTTTCACACCACTTTCGATGAAAGCACCCGCGATAACTGACTGAACAGAATTCCAAATTTCATTGGCATTGTGCTCAACCCAACCTGCTTGAGGAAAAATCTGAGTAAACTCTTTTTGACTAGAGCTGACCTTTTCTCCTTTTTTGTTAAAAATGATGGCACGAGAACTGGTTGTTCCTTGGTCAATGGCCATGATGTATTTTTCTTGTGACATGTGCTGTCCTCCTGATAAAATCTTGAGGGGGGTCCCTCTTTACAGTAACTAGTATACAAAATAAAGCGCTTTCTTGTTCATCAATTTTTTTAAAATTTTAAAAAAATGTGAGAAGATTGTGCGAATTTCACAAAAAAGACCTGAAAATTCAGGCCTTTTAGGCAAAGAGCATCTGACGAATCTTCGCCAAATCCTCCATATCCAAATCATTTTTTAAATAATAAACCGGAGTCTGTTCTTTCTTATGAATCGGGTTGTTGGTAATTAACAAATCATAATGTCGACTGGGGTCATAGGCTTCAATAGTAATGAAACGATTGTATTCCAAATACCGTTTCAAAAGGGCAGCCATCCTAGAAAAGACAAGGAAACCAGATGTCAAATCCAAACCAATCCTCATATGTTGGCCACCATTTTCTGCCATATACTCTATCAACTGGAGCCATTCCCAGAGAATTTTCTTATCCAAATCCGTCCCCTGTTGAAAGGTAGGCAAAATATGAAAAATTCTCTCTGCAATTCCTCTAAAATCATGTTCCATCAGCAAATAAGGGTGCCGATGCTCTATCTGATACTTGTAGCGATCTTGCAAGATATAGCCCTTGTAGAGATAAACTTGACCACAAAGCTGACTCAGTTCATAGGTGACATGGTCCTCTGTGTAGTCCCCCAGCAGCTCCTCCTTCTTCATTTCTTGAATCAATTGCGTCAGCAAATCGGCTAATTGCCCTCCAAAACCAAGAATATACTCCATAGTATGAAGGGGCAAAATGCGATGAGAAAGGAGGAAAGAGAAGAAAATCATCATCTCCCCATCCTCAGTTCCTAGAGGAATGTGCTGGCCACCAAAAAAAGAAGGAGTCTTTCTAAGCAAACGAAGATAGAAAATATTGTCAAAATACCCCTGCATTTTTTCTTCTATGACTTGAAACTGACAGGCGTTAACCCGAAGGCGCTGTTGACTGATATGATTCCAGAGAACCAAGTCTAATTTCTGACCCGAAGACAAGCTGGCACCGCAGATTTCTTCTAGAGTAGCAATATCCTGCTTTCTCTCAGCTTTCTGCATATGACTTTCCCACTCCTGACTGGACCAGACCTTGCGGAAAAGGCAGAAATAAAAGTAACGAATCTGATGCTCCGGACCTCGCCAACGGCCATTTTGTATGGATAAGTCAAACTCTGACAAAATCTGATTTAGACTAGCTAAGTGGCGACCAAGCGTGGCCTCGCTAATCATCAATTCTTGAGCCAACTGATGAGCTAGAAACTGTTGGTGATAGAGAAGGTAAACCAAAATTTGGTACTTAATGGCATTGTCTAAAAACAAGCTCCGAATCTCTCTCCCCTTGGTAGCTGCACCAATCGACAGACGCAGATTTTCATCTTCCAAGTGGATGGTCAGCTCTAAACCTCTTTCCAAGGCATTTTCGTTAATCAGAGAAATGTACTTGGTTAAGGTCGCCTTTGAAAAACCTGTTTCTTCCATAGCTTTCTTGACTGTTGTCTGCGAATCTTGTAATAGAAAGGAAAGGACTAAAAATTGGCCAGATTCTGCTTTTTCCATCAAATCGCCTAAATACATTTGTTACCCCTTTCATTTTCTCCTACAAGCATAGCATAAATCTTTCAAATGCTGAAATAATCTGTTTCTCATTTTATTTTAAGGTTGATTTCCTCGTCATTATTCCACAGAAACAGCAAACACACGACTCCCCCTTTGGGCATTTTTATGCTAAAATAGTAGCTATGGATAAAATTATTAAAACAATATCAGAAAGCGGAGCCTTTCGTGCTTTTGTCCTTGATAGCACGGAAACCGTCCGCACTGCTCAAGAAAAACATCAAACTCAAGCCAGTTCAACTGTTGCACTTGGCCGTACCCTTATCGCTAGCCAGATTCTCGCAGCCAATGAAAAAGGAAATACCAAGCTAACGGTTAAAGTTCTTGGAACGAGCTCTCTCGGTGCCATCATCACGGTCGCAGATACTAAGGGAAATGTCAAAGGCTATGTTCAAAATCCTGGTGTTGACATCAAAAAGACTGCAACTGGTGAAGTCCTTGTCGGACCTTTTGTCGGTAATGGCCAATTTCTCGTTATCACAGACTACGGTACTGGAAATCCCTACAACTCCATGACTCCTCTCATTTCTGGGGAAATCGGTGAAGACTTGGCCTACTACCTGACTGAAAGCCAACAAACCCCTTCAGCAGTCGGCCTCAATGTTCTTTTGGATAAAGACGACAAGGTCAAAGTTGCCGGAGGTTTCCTTCTCCAAGTATTGCCAGGAGCCAAGGAAGAAGAGATTGCCCGCTTTGAAAAACGCATCCAAGAAATGCCAGCCATCTCAACCCTTCTAGAAAGCGATGACCATATCGAAGCCCTCCTCAAGGCCATCTATGGTGACGAATCCTACAAACGCCTATCTGAAGAAGAAATTCGTTTCCAATGTGACTGCAGCAAAGACCGTTTTATGAACGCTCTTGCCAGCCTTCCAAATTCAGACCTTGAGGAAATGAAAGAGGAAGACCACGGGGCAGAAATCACTTGTCAATTCTGCCAAACTACTTATAACTTTGATGAAAACGACCTGGAGGAACTCATTCGTGACAAATCTTAATACACCCTTTATGATTGGCAATGTTGAGATTCCCAATCGTACCGTTTTAGCACCCATGGCTGGTGTCACCAACTCAGCCTTTCGTACTATCGCAAAAGAGCTCGGAGCTGGACTCGTTGTAATGGAAATGGTCTCTGACAAGGGAATCCAATACAACAACGAAAAAACCCTACATATGCTTCATATCGATGAAGGAGAGAACCCCGTTTCTATCCAACTCTTTGGTAGCGACGAAGACAGCCTCGCACGCGCAGCAGAATTCATCCAAGAAAACACCAAGACTGATATCGTCGATATCAACATGGGTTGCCCAGTTAACAAAATCGTGAAGAATGAAGCTGGCGCTATGTGGCTCAAGGATCCAGACAAGATCTACTCTATTATCAACAAGGTCCAATCTGTCCTTGATATCCCCCTCACTGTCAAAATGCGCACTGGCTGGTCTGATCCATCCCTAGCCGTGGAAAATGCCCTCGCTGCTGAGGCTGCAGGTGTCTCTGCCCTCGCTATGCACGGCCGTACCCGTGAACAAATGTACACAGGTCACGCAGACCTTGAGACTCTTCACAAGGTTGCTCAAGCTTTGACCAAGATTCCATTTATCGCAAATGGTGATATCCGTACGGTCCAAGAAGCCAAACAGCGTATCGAAGAAGTCGGGGCTGACGCTGTCATGATTGGTCGCGCAGCCATGGGAAACCCCTATCTCTTCAACCAGATCAACCACTACTTTGAAACTGGAGAAATTCTCCCTGATTTGACGTTTGAAGACAAGATGAAAATCGCCTACGAACATTTGAAACGCTTGATTAACCTCAAAGGAGAAAACGTAGCCGTTCGTGAATTCCGCGGCCTCGCTCCTCACTACCTCCGTGGAACATCTGGCGCTGCCAAACTTCGTGGAGCCATTTCACAAGCTAGCACCCTAGCAGAGATTGAAGCCCTCTTGCAATTAGACAAAGTATAATACACAAAAAACCGTAACTCGCTTGAGTTTACGGTTTTTTAGATCCTAGGAAAACCTAGATACTATTATTGAATCAAGGCAACGCTTGAAACTTTACCATCCGCACCTGTTGTAATTTGGATGATTTTTCCTCCACCTATTTTGGCATTATACTTGCCATCATCAAGTGTGTAAGAGTAGCCTCTGATAGAATAGTTTTCTTTCTTTCCATCTGCAGTTTCTACTGTAAATTGGCCCCCCTGATGAAACCGTAATAGTTTCGCCATTCGCTCCCTTCCAGTTGCCTGCAGCTGCTGAGAAATCACCATCGACCATGGTTAAAACACCCTTGTAGCGTTTGTTGTGTTCTGCTTGCTTGTCTTGAAGTTGGCGGTCAGTTGTTGGATCATAGCCTGACTGGTTAGACTGGGCTTGAGAACCTTGCTGAGTTGAAGGTGCCTGAGATGGGGCTTGTTGACTAGGAGCTGCTTGTTCTTGTCTTGATTCAGGTGCTGGTTTCGCTTGTGACTGATCTGCCGTTGTAGAAGACTGACCAGAAGATGCCTGAGCCTTTTCAGATGAAGCTGAGTTTGAAGATTTTTGAGTCTTGCTTTCTTTGCTAGAAGAAGCTGCTTTAGAGCTTGATGATTGACTTGTCTTTGCAGAGCTACTGGTTTGAGTGGTTTCGTTTTTATTTCCACAAGCTCCCAGTAGCAAGGTAGAAGCCAATACAGTCGCTGCCATCAATTTGATATAGGTTTTCTTTTTCATTTTTCTACTCCTTTGTAACATTTTTGAAATGTTAAGAAATCTTTTTGTAATATAATTGTAACATTGGGCTTTGAATCTGTCAACTATTTAGAGAAACTATTTTAAAAAATTTCTCTCTACTATTTCTATTCGTAATTGAAACGAAAAAATAGAAAATTTTTAAAATTAAAGTCCTATTTTTTACATCACCTTTGTGTAATCGCTTGCATTGCATTAGATAAAGGAATATAATAACATTGAAATAGAATATAGGAGGTATGCTCTTATGCTAAATAAGTATTACAAGTATCTTCCTTGGTTGATTTTGGGAGCTATTGGCTCTTATCAATCAGCCACTTACTATGCGCGAACTGCATTTGATGTCTTCTATCTGACTATAATCTTTATGATTGTTTATATCGCTTTGTTATTTTTGCACGAGAACTATCTCAAGTATCGATATAAAGACTTCTTTACTCACATGTTGAGTAATCCTAAGAAAGATAGCCATTCATAAAAAATGATGATAAATAAAAAGGTCGGGAAAAGTTCCCGGCCTCGTTTTTTATTTCAATCGATAGGTTTTTCTTGGTTTCTTTTTGGGTACTCGTTTGAGTCCGACTTCTTCTACATATTCTCCGTATTTTACGAGAAAGTTATTGCTGACGATTGGGCGACCAGGGTTGATGAGATTGACCAGTTCAGTCCCCTCGTAGACAGTGAACTCCTCCTCCAGCAGATAAAGGAAAGTCGGATTCCAGTCGAGACGGCCTTGAATTCGTTTGATGGATTCTTGGATAATGGCATAATGGTCAAAGGCGAAGGCTTGCTCCTCCAGCTCAACTCCATCTAGGTAGCATTTGCCTGTCTGAAAATCGACATCTACGAAAACGACATCCTTGGCATCGTCACCTGCCTGAATGAGGTCTAAGGCACGACTAGGTAGGTACACTAAGTGGGCAATGGTCACTGTCCAGCCCCGTGGATCACGACCGGGGGTCGATACCGTCATCAATTGCTCGATTTTCTCCAAAGGTAGATCGAGATTGACTTCTTCTCTCACCTCGCGCTGACAGGCATGTGCAGCATCTTCTCCCTTGTCCATAAAGCCTCCAACCAAAGCCAAACAGTTTTGATAAGGGTGAGCCTTGCGACGGATTAGCAGGAGCTTGATCTTTCCTTCGACAAAGCAGTAAGCCACCATATCCACTGTCACACTTGGTTTTTCATATTGAGGGAGTTCCTGCTTGTAGTACCAGTCTAAAAACTCCTCCTGACTGGCATGGATTTCATAATATTCTTTTTCCGTCATCCCGGCTGGAATCTTTGTGTCTGCCATCTTATGCCTCCTTTCGAACTGCCTTGGTCCATTGATACCATCCCACTAGACTATTGAGTGTGTAAACCCAGTACATCCCTTGGATGTGGATATTTTCACCCCACCAGAGATAAATACTAAAGAGATTGGTTGCAATCCAGAAAATCCATTGCTCACGGTAGAGACGTGTCATCAAGAGCTGACCAACACCATTAGTCGCATCAGTAACACTATCACGGAAAGGACGGGCGCTATTGATACTTTGGTAAGCCAAGCCCATACCAATCCAGATAATAGCAGTCAAGGCCAAGTACTTGAGCCAATCAAGAACAGATAATTTCTTAGCTTCAAAGTAGGATTCTTCTGGTTTTCCTTGGTCGTTGATACGATTGGACAGCCAAGCATAGAGACCAATCGGCTGCATGACAAAGAAGTAAACAGTCGTTAAAACTTCACCATAAAAAGTCGCATTCATGGCCAAAATCAAATAGATAGCTGAGTTAATAGCCCCAAAAAGATAATTGCTTGCACGCCCTTCTGCTACCAAGATAACACAGACAATCCCAGTCCAAGATGCAAACAAGCTCAGCCAGTCATGACTTTCCGTATTTTGTGTAAACTCCAAGATCAACGGAACACTTGACAAGGCGATGAGATACAACCACTGGAAAAGACTACGGCCGACAAAGAGATCTTTCCATAGCAAGCGCATGATTCCTGCAAAACCGATCTTGCGGGCTTCTGCATGGACATTTTTAAAGTTTTCGATAAATTGTGTGATTTTTTCAGTTAGTTTTTTCATATTTTTCTCCTAATCTGCTTGGTAAATGGCATCGATAGCCACTTTGGCTGCTTCATAATTGCCTAGATAATCCTCCGCTAGATAAACTAGTGGAATGGTGGTTAAGTATCGCTCCCTCATCTGGTCTAAATGCTGGGAAAAACTGTAGCGAATATGGTCTTCTGCCATGGTCATATCTCTAAATCCGTCATTGACATAGGAGCCAATAGGTTGCACAAAGAGAATCAAGTCCCATTTTTCCTTGGCCAAGATAGAGGCAAAGAGATTGTCAAAGGTTTCTCCTGATAAGTCCCCTTGGTCCTCAGTCTCCATGTAATAGTCATAGTAACCCTTGGTTACCAAGGAGTTGGTATCGGCTATCACTAGACCTCGATTGGCATTGCTATCGATTAACTTGGAGGTCTGGTCATACTGCCCTAAAAGGAGATAATAATAATCCTTTGGGGTCAATTCATCGTCGCGGACATTGTTTTTGATCTGGTACTCACGCGCGTATTCCAGACTAACGGGCGCATCGTAATACCTTGCCAAATCCTTGGCCAGAGTGGTCTTCCCATTGCTAGCACTTCCCATAATCAAGACTTTCTTGGTAAACTGACGACGGAAGGGTTGTGCGATGTATTTCCAATATTTGCTTGGATTTTCTCGAATCATAGTCGCTGAGATACCAAATTTTCTTTCTTGCAAAACGGTCTCAAAGCCACGCTTAGCTAGTTCTTGCTGATAGTCTTCTTCTCCCACAAAGAAGATCAGTTCTTGCTTGGTTTCATCATAGGAAATCTCTGCTAACATCTGGTCCAACCACTCCTGCCAGCCCATAGGGTAACGGGGAAGGTTGGTCTCATCCAGCTTGCAGACAGAGGTCAACTCGTCATCCCGAAAAGCCTCTCGGATATAGCGAAATCGTTTTTGAAGACTTAAACCTACCTGCTCACCTCGGTCTCCCTCGTAGCCTGAAACGACTACCCAGACCTGGTCACACTGACGCTTCGCTCTCTGGATCAGGTCGATATGCCCTTGATGGAGAGGAGCAAAGGTCCCAAATACCACTGCTGTTTTCTTTTTCATAAATGTTTTGCCTTTTTATAATTTTTGATATTTTTATTTTCTATGTTTTTATTATATACTATATTTTTATTTTGTCAATAGTTTTTTATCATTTTTTATAAAAAAGTAGCAAAAAAGAATCAGGATTGCTCCTGATTCTCCATTTTTAAGCAATATCAAATTTTAATTGACCAGCTTTGACTCCTATCTTGAGGGTCTTACCTGCTACCAATTCTCCCTTGAGAAGGAGTTCTGCTAGCTTGTCTTCCACTTCTGTTTGCAGGGTTCTGCGAAGTGGACGGGCTCCCATTTCTGGATCATATCCTTGGCTTGCTAGTAACTTCAACGCTGAAGCTTGCAGTTTCAAGTCGATACCCTTCTCTTCCAGGCTAGCAATCAATGGTTTAACCATAATCTTGACAATTTCCTGCATGTGTTCGCTATCCAAACTGTGGAAGACCACCTTTTCATCAATACGGTTGATAAACTCTGGTCGATAAGCTTTTTTCAACTCTTCAAAGATTCGTTTTTCCATATTTTCCTGGTCAAAACGAATGTCTTTCGCGCCAAAGCCAACAGTCTTGTCATCACGAAGAGCCGTCGCGCCAAGGTTTGACGTCATGATGATAATGGTATTTGAAAAATCAACCTTGCGCCCCTTGCTATCTGTCAAGACACCGTCGTCCAGAACCTGCAAGAGGACATTAAAGATGTCTGGGTGGGCCTTTTCTACCTCGTCAAATAGAAGAACAGAGTATGGTTTGTTGCGAACCTTCTCAGTCAACTCCCCACCTTCTTCGTAGCCCACATAACCCGGAGGAGCTCCATTGAGACGGCTAGCCGCAAATTTCTCCATATACTCACTCATATCAAAGCGGATAAGGGCTGATTCGTCATCAAAGAGAACTTCTGCCAAGGCCTTTGCCAATTCGGTCTTACCGACTCCTGTTGGTCCTAGGAACATAAAGGAACCAATCGGACGCTTATGACTGCGAATCCCTGACTGGTTGCGACGAATCGCACGACTAATGCTTGAAACAGCTTGATCTTGACCGATGACACGTTTATGCAGTTCTGCTTCAAGGTTAAGGTACTTCTTAGCATCCGTTTGCGTCAGTTTTTGGACTGGAATCCCTGACAAGCGACTTAAGGTAGTCAAAATTTCAGATTCTGTTACCAAGTCTTTATAGACAGGGACTTCCTGCTCTTTTGCGATTAACTGAGCAGCTTGTTTCCACTTGCCATCCATCAGGGCCTTGTCAGCTGGACTCAAGTCGGATTCGTCTGCTTTCACTTGCTTGGATTTGTTTTGCACTGTTGCTGCCGCTTCATCCAATAGATCGATGGCAGAGTCTGGTAAGTGACGACTGGTCAAGTAACGATGCGCCATCTTGACAGCTGTTTCAACAGCTTCATCTATGATTTGCACACGGTGGTGTTTCTCATAGGTGGCCTTCAAACCTTGCAAAATGGTCATACTGTCAGCTAGACTTGGCTCTTCAATCGTCACTTTGGCAAACCGACGAGAAAGAGCTGCGTCTTTTTCGATGTGTTTTTGGTATTCTTCCTGAGTGGTGGCACCAACTGTTCTCAGAGTTCCACGAGCTAAGGCTGGCTTCAAGATATTGGCTGCATCCAGAGTCGAATCAATACCGCTACCAGAACCCATGATGGTGTGGAGTTCATCGATAAAGAGGATCACTTTGCCATCTTCCTCGATGTCCTTGATGATATTGTTCATGCGCTCTTCAAAATCTCCACGGAAACGTGTTCCCGCAACGACATTCATCAAATCAAGCTCTAGAACACGCATCTTTGCCATTTCAGCTGGTACGTCCCCACTAGCAATACGCTGAGCAAGCCCAAGTGCTAAAGCTGTTTTCCCGACACCAGCATCACCAACCAAGACCGGATTATTCTTGGTCTTCCGACTCAAAATCTGAATCATACGTGAGATTTCCTTGTCACGACCGATAACTGGCTCTAACTTGCCAGAGCGCGCTTGCTCCGTCAGGTCATGCGTGTAGTCCTCTAGACCGCCACTTTGAGCTTGAGGCATGCCCATCATATTGGCCATAGAATTTTGCTTGTCAGTTACTGTGCGATGACGTTGACGCAAAGCCTTGAGATCTTCTCTTGTCCATCCTGCACGTTCTTCTAGATTGCGACGAAGAGCAGCAATTCTGACCTGATCTTTCTGGTCTTCATAAGAAAAGCCTGCTCTCTCCAAGATGCGAGTCGCCAAGGCATTGCCATCATGCAAGATTGCATATAATACATGCTCTGTCCCTAGCACCTTAGCATGTACCACTGAGGCTACATATTCTGCTTCCGCAAAGAGAACCTCTAAACGATGGGAAAAAGGCAATTCCGTAAAGGTTTCGTCATGGCTATAATCCGTTTCAGTCAGTTCCAACGCAACCCCTTCTAAACGATCCATTTCATAAGGATAATCGTTTAAAGTTGCACCTGCCACACTATAACTGTGATTGGACATGGCAATCAATAAATGCCAAGACTCTAGGTAACGAGCTCTAAAATGGCTCGCAACCATGTAGGCACTTTCGATACATTCATTCAATGCTTTTGAATAGTTCATCTTACTTCTCTTTTCTATCTACCTCTTGTAATAGCTGTCGGAGCATATTGGCACGGACAACTGAGGATTCTTCCCCTAGGACACGATCCGTTGCTACTGAAGTTAACAAGGTCATCTCCTGTTTGGTAATCAAGTCCTGCTCCACCAAAAGTTGGAGAATATCCTCATAAATCTCCTGACTAACTCTCTCACCAATCGAGTAAAGCAAATCGCGGAGCATCTCATGATGACTGGAAAACTCAATCCTCCCTATGCGAATGTAGCCTCCGCCACCACGCTTGCTCTCAACCAAATAACCTCTACTTTCCGTAAAGCGGGTCTTGATGACATAGTTGATCTGACTCGGTACAACCTGAAAGGTATCTGCCAACTGGCTCCGCTGCAATTCCACGATACCAGATTGGTCTAAAATCGCCTTGATATAGGCTTCGATATGATCTGATGTATTTTTAAATCTCATAGTAAATCAAACTCCTTCTTTGAACCTTGACTATCTTTGACTATTATACCGAAATTTTTGATTTTTTGAAAGGAAAAGGGAGCGAGTAAAATAAAATATTGTGAGATCTTCAACTTTAACCACCTTCATTAGATAGTTTACGTCTTGTGGAGTGATATAAACTAATAGTCTCAAAACAAAAAAAGCCCCTAGAAAACGAATTTTCTAGAGACTTTCTCTATCAAGTCTAAGAGAGAAGTAGAATTCTCACTTACCAAGTTTCATGTTTCTTCTACAAAAGCCTAAGCTTTACGTTTTACGAAGAATACCAATCCACTCAATGCCAATACTACAAATCCAATTGCTGAGAAGATAGATGTTGCTTCACCTGTGTTTGGAAGTTCAGCTTTACCTTTAGTCTCCGTAGCTGGAGGTGTTAGTGTTGGATCTGGTGTTGGTGCTGGATCTGGCGTTGGCGCTGGATCTGGTGTTGGTGCTGGATCCGGTGTTGGTGCTGGATCCGGTGTTGGTGCTGGATCTGGTGTTGGCGCTGGATCTGGCGTTGGCGCTGGATCC
>NZ_KQ970235.1:1297320-1312991 GCF_001579025.1 Streptococcus oralis | reverse complement strand
GTTTTATTAAGCGGGTGTAGTTTAGTGGTAAAACTACAGCCTTCCAAGCTGTTGTCGCGAGTTCGATTCTCGTCACCCGCTTTGAACGAAAGTTCATACCAAGTTTTTGAACTTGGGCGCGTAGCTCAGGTGGTTAGAGCGCACGCCTGATAAGCGTGAGGTCGGTGGTTCGAGTCCACTCGTGCCCATTAATAGGAGAATTACTCAAGAGGCTGAAGAGGACGGTTTGCTAAATCGTTAGGTCGGGTAACCGGCGCGGGGGTTCGAATCCCCCATTCTCCGTACGTTAAGAGAGCTGTTAGGCTCTTTTTTTGTATGTAAATCCCCCTTCTAAATCATTAAAAGGGGGATTTGTTTATTACCAACTTGTTAGTGATATTTCTCCGCTATTTAGCCAGATAGTATGTTTATCTTCAAATTCGACTTGAAGTTGGCCGGATTCTGAGATTTCTTTTGCAAGACCTTTTTTCAATTTTCCATCTAGCTGGAAGGTAACCTCTTTTCCAAGCACGATTGATCTTTCTTTATAGATATAGAGTAGCTCATCTGAAGCCGTATTGTAGAAACAATTCCAGATTTCGCTGATGAGCTCATTACGACTAATTGGTGCAGGTGGCATAAATAGGCTGCCTGCTTTTTCTTTTAGGTCATCTGGGAAGTCTGCTATAGAAAAATTTATACCAAGTCCGATAATGACGTCTGTAACCAAGCCTGTCTCAACTGATGTCATCGCTTCGGTGAGGATTCCTGCTATTTTTTTATTTTTGAAGTAGATGTCATTTACCCATTTGATATCTACTTCTATCATAGTTAGATTTTTAATGGCTTTGCAGACTGCAGCTGCCACAAGAAGAGTATAGGATGGGAGTTTTTCATAGGGAAGGTTTGTTTGAATATGCAGAGACATATAGATCCCGCCCTGAGATGGAGAATAGTAGGGGCGCTGAAAGCGGCCACGACCTGCTGTTTGACAGGTTGAAAGATAGAGTGTGTTTCCTTGGTTTCCAGCCTCAATCCCTTCTTTTGCATCTGTTTGGGTTGATTTGGTCTCAGGTTTGTAGCGAATGGTTAAGTTGGTGTTCTTTTGAATTAAATCAGGTAATATCAGATCGCCTTGAATAAGCTTGTATCCTCTATTTTTGATACTGTCAATTTCTAGGCCTTCTTGTTGAAGACGTTGGATCGCTTTCCATATAGATGTACGGCTTAAATTCAGTTCTTCTCCGATTTTTTCTCCGCTAACATAATCGTTTTCTCTAGCTAATATTTGGTAGACTAGTTGGTGTGATTTCATTGATTTTCCTTTATACAGATTTGTTCTATAGTGATTTTTATAGCTTTCTTTTATTCTACCACAGCTTTCTTTAATTTAGGGAAATGAATAGTTGTTGGGGAGCAATAATTGCTTTGTAAAATTTCTCTCCTTAAAAATTTTTCTAAATATTCACTGATTTTTTCTTTTTGGTAGCGTGTTCACTGTTCCCAAATGACGGAAAAAATGGTAGAATATAAAGATAGTTTAGCATTTATCTTCTGGAGAAATCCAGAACAGAAAGGATCCGTTTTGAAATCAATTGGATTACTGGATAAGATAAGAGGGCTTTCGAAAAAAGATTTCTTTTTGTATTTGATGATCATAAGTATCTTTTTACCTTTTTATTTGTTCTTAGCGCTCTTTGCTTTATATTTGATCGGTTTACTTGTTACTGGGGAGATGAAGGGAATTATCAAGGGATTGGCCAAACATCCTGTACTTCTCTTTTTTATTGCCTACAGTAGTATCATCTCTATCGTCGCCAAGAACTGGCTTGGATTGGTTGCATCTTTACTGATGTTTCTCTTCCTCATTTTCTTTAGTTTTTACCAGAAACGTCTGACACATGCTTTCTTTCGACTGATACTGCAGACAATCTTGTTTGGTAGTGTGCTCTCTGCTGCTTTCGCTACCTTGGAGCATTTCCAAATTGTAAAGAAATTTAACTACGCCTTTCTTTCGCCCAATATGCAAGTGTGGCACCAGAACCGTGCAGAGGTCACCTTCTTTAATCCTAACTACTATGGAATTATTTGTTGCTTCTGTATCATGATTGCCTTTTACCTCTTTACAACGACGAAGTTAAGATGGTTGAAAGTCTTTTGTGTGCTAGCAGGTTTTGTGAATCTATTTGGTTTGAATTTTACGCAAAATAGAACAGCCTTTCCTGCCATCATTGCTGGTGCAATCATTTATCTCTTTACAACCATTAAAAACTGGCGCGCCTTCTGGCTCAGTATTGGTGTTTTCGGGATTGGCCTTTGTTTCCTCTTCTCAAGCGATTTGGGTGTCCGTATGGGAACCCTAGATTCTTCAATGGAAGAACGTGTTTCAATCTGGAATGCGGGTATGACTTTGTTCAAGCAAAATCCGATTTGGGGTGAGGGTCCACTGACCTATATGAATTCTTTCCCGAGAATCCATGCACCTTACCACGAGCACGCGCATAGTCTTTACATCGATACTATTTTAAGTTATGGTTTGATTGGAACCATTCTCCTATCCATTTCTTCGGTTATCCCGGTTCACATGATGATGGATATGAGTCAGGAATCTGGTAAACGACCAATTATCGGTCTTTATCTCTCCTTCCTTACAGTAGTCGCTGTACATGGAATTTTTGACTTGGCTCTCTTCTGGGTACAGTCAGGATTCATCTTCTTGTTGGTTATGTGCAGTTTACCACTGGAACATCGAACACTGGTGTCCGAAATGACAGATTAAGTTAATAAATAGTGAAGATCTTCTACTCTAGGTAGGAGATCTTTTTTGTTGGTGAAAATTATTTCTAAATCGAAATAGTTGACAGATGGAATGATAAGTATTACAATGGAATATAATTCGATATCGAAATAAATTGGAGGTGCTATGAAAGATAGTCATTTGGTAGCCCATCATATTCGTTTGTTAAATGGGCGGATTTTTCAAAAGCTACTGAATCAGGATCCTGAGACTCTTTATCGGAGTGAACAGGGAAAGATTTTAGCGGTTTTATGGAATAGTGAAACTGGCTGTGCAACTGCGACAGATATTGCGCTGGCGACTGGTCTTGCTAACAATACGCTCACAACCATGATAAAGAATCTTGAGGAGCAAAACCTGGTCATCATTAGCCCATGCGGAATAGATAAGAGAAAGAAATATGTTAAGCTAACGGAGCAAGGTTGGTCCCAGAAAGAAGTGGGCCATCGTATTAGTCAAAAGTTGGATGCTATTTTTTATAAAGGATTCACTGAGGAAGAAATTCGCCAGTTTGAAAGTTATCAGGAACGCATTTTGGACAATCTGAAAGAGAAAGCAAATGAGGAATAAATCATGTCAAAACAAGTTGAAAATGCCCAAAATCTATATATTCATGCTATTCAAGATGGACGAGTTGCTGAGGCTCAGGCCCAGTCTGTAGGAGATACCTACATTCAACACTCGACAGGAGTGCCAGATGGGAAAGAAGGGTTTGCGACCTTCTTTGCAAATTTCTTTGAGCGCCATCCCGAGCGTGAGATGAAAATTGTTCGCACTATTGAAGACGGCAATCTAGTCTTCGTCCATGTTCATCAATATCTCAATGGCGGGGAAGCTCAATGGGTGACGACAGATACTTTCCGTGCGGATGAGAATGGTCGTATCGTGGAGCATTGGGATGTTATTGACTACTATCGAACACCTGAAAACGGCCAATTAGACCAGATTTTTGGAGATTTTAAGATCAAGGATTTGGATAAGACAGCAGAAAATAAAAAAACTGTTCGCCGTTTCTTGACAGAAATTTTCCAAAACAAGGAACTTGATCTGTGGGAAGATTTTGTGGCAGACGATTTGATTCAGCATAATCATGAGATTGGACAAGGAAGTCAGGCCTATAAAAACTATGTGGCTGAACATAGTGTCACTTTTGACTTTGTTTTCCAGCTTTTGGGACAAGGAAACTATGTGGTTAGCTATGGGCAGGCTCAGATTGATGGAGTTGCCTATGCCCAGTATGACATCTTCCGTATAGAGAATGGATTAATTGTAGAGCATTGGGACAATAAAGAAGTCATGCCTAAGGTAGAAGACTTGACTAATCGAGGAAAATTTTAAATTGAGGACAAAGAATGATTGAATACAAAAATGTAGCGCTACGCTATACAGAAAAAGATGTTTTGAGAGATGTTAATTTACGAATTGAGAATGGAGAGTTCATGGTTTTAGTTGGACCTTCTGGGTCCGGTAAGACGACCATGATTAAGATGATTAATCGTCTCTTGGAACCAACTGATGGAAATATTTATATGGATGGCAAGCGCATCAAAGACTATGATGAGCGTGAACTTCGTCTTTCTACGGGTTATGTTTTACAGGCCATTGCTCTTTTTCCCAATCTAACGGTTGCAGAAAATATTGCTCTCATTCCTGAGATGAAGGGCTGGACTAAGGAAGAAATTGCTCAGAAAACAGAAGAGCTTTTAGTTAAGGTTGGTTTACCAGTATCCGAATATGGACATCGACTTCCTAGTGAATTATCTGGTGGAGAACAGCAACGGGTCGGCATTGTCCGTGCCATGATTGGTCAGCCTAAGATTCTCCTCATGGATGAGCCCTTTTCAGCCTTGGATGCTATTTCGAGAAAACAGTTGCAGGTTCTGACGAAAGAATTGCATAAAGAGTTTGGTATGACAACGATTTTTGTGACCCATGATACGGATGAAGCTTTGAAATTGGCGGACCGTATTGCTGTCTTGCAGGATGGAGAGATTCGTCAGGTGGCGAACCCTGAGACCATTTTAAAAGCTCCTGCAACAGACTTTGTAGCAGACTTGTTTGGAGGTAGTGTTCATGACTAATTTGATATCAACTTTTCAGGATCGTTTTGGTGATTGGGTAACAGCTCTATCTCAACATTTGCAGTTGTCACTTTTGACCTTGTTACTAGCTATTTTTATCGCGATTCCCTTGGCTGTTTATCTTCGTTATCATGAAAAGATGGCGGACTGGGTCTTGCAGATTGCAGGAATTTTCCAGACTATCCCGTCTCTGGCCTTATTGGGACTCTTTATCCCCTTGATGGGAATTGGAACCTTGCCTGCTTTGACAGCACTAGTGATTTATGCGATTTTCCCAATTTTGCAAAATACCATCACTGGGCTGAAGGGAATTGATCCAAGTCTACAAGAGGCTGGGATTGCTTTTGGGATGACCAGATGGGAGCGTCTCAAGAAGTTTGAAATTCCACTTGCCATGCCTGTCATTATGTCTGGGATTCGGACGGCAGCGGTCTTGATTATCGGTACAGCAACCTTGGCTGCCTTGATTGGTGCAGGAGGACTGGGTTCCTTTATCCTTTTGGGAATTGACCGTAATAATACCAGTCTGATTTTGATTGGGGCCCTTTCTTCTGCAGTGCTGGCCATTGCCTTTAACTTCCTACTAAAAGTGATGGAAAAAGCAAAATTGAGAACGATTTTCTCTGGTTTTGCCTTGGTGACCATATTGCTCGGTCTGTCTTATAGTCCAGCCCTTTTGGCTCAAAAAGAGAAAGAAAACTTGGTGATTGCTGGGAAATTGGGACCAGAACCCGAAATTTTGGCCAATATGTATAAGCTGCTGATTGAAGAAAATACCAGTATGACTGCGACTGTTAAACCGAATTTTGGGAAAACAAGCTTCCTCTATGAAGCTCTGAAAAAAGGGGACATTGATATCTATCCTGAATTTACTGGTACGGTGACTGAAAGTTTGCTTCAACCATCTCCTAAAGTAGGTCATGAGCCAGATCAGGTTTATCAAGTGGCGCGTGATGGCATTGCCAAACAGGATCATCTGGCCTATCTAAAACCTATGTCTTATCAAAATACCTATGCTGTAGCTGTTCCGAAAAAGATTGCTCAAGAATATGGCTTGAAGACTATTTCGGACTTGAAAAAAGTGGAAGGACAGTTGAAGGCAGGCTTTACACTCGAATTTAATGACCGTGAAGATGGAAATAAGGGCTTGCAATCAATGTATGGTCTCAATCTCAACGTAGCGACCATGGAGCCAGCTCTTCGCTATCAAGCAATTCAGTCAGGCGATATTCAAATCACGGATGCCTATTCGACAGATGCAGAGTTGGCACGTTATGATTTACAGGTCTTGGAGGATGACAAGCAACTCTTCCCGCCTTATCAAGGAGCACCACTCATGAAAGAAGCTCTTCTCAAGAAACATCCTGAGTTGGAGACAGTTCTCAATAAATTGGCTGGTAAAATCACGGAAAGCCAGATGAGCCAGCTCAACTATCAAGTCGGTGTTGAAGGCAAGTCAGCAGAACAAGTAGCCAAGGAGTTTTTACAAGAACAAGGTTTGTTGAAGAAATAGTTTGAAAATGCTAAACTCAACTTGGTTAAACGACCATATAGAAAAATGCTCAGACAATGTCGTCTGGGCTTTTTTGATATTAGAGTTACTGAATGTCTTTCAAAATGGAAAATAATACTCAATGAAAATCAAAGAGCAAACTAGAAAGCTAGCCGCAGGCTGCTCAAAGTACAGCTTTGAGGTTGTAGATAGAACTGACGAAGTCAGTAACATATATACGGTAAGGCGACGCTGACGTAGTTTGAATTTGATTTTCGAAGAGTATAAGAGGAAATTTTCAGGATTTTCTAGATTTTCACTGTAAATACACTTGACTATTCACAAAATAGGTGTATAATGTGTTGTGAACTACTTAACAAATAAAGATTTCCAGCTCATGTCGACTAAGGATGGAAATCTTGTGTATAGACAGTTCAGTAGATATATAATAGAGCGTTGCGTCCGAAAGTCTATCCAGACACGGCTCTTTAAAAACAAAAGGAGAAAATATAACGACTTATTTGCAAACAAAACTCAAGAACATCAAAATTACTCTTGGTGAAATGTCTGGCGGTTACCGCCGTATGGTTGCTGCTATGGCTGATTTGGGATTTTCAGGAACCATGAAGGCTATCTGGAATGACCTCTTTGCCCATCGTAGTTTTGTCCAGTGGCTTTACCTGCTAGTTTTAGGAAGTTTTCCAATCTGGCTGGAGTTGATTTATGAACACCGCATTGTTGACTGGGTTGGGATGATTTGTAGCCTGACTGGGATTATCTGTGTCATCTTTGTATCGGAAGGTCGAGCAAGTAACTACCTATTTGGTTTGATTAATTCCATCATTTATCTGGTGCTTGCCCTTCAAAAAGGCTTCTATGGTGAGGTTTTAACAACTCTCTATTTTACAATTATGCAGCCAATTGGTCTCTTGGTTTGGATTTATCAAGCCCAGTTTAAGAAAGAACAACAAGAGTTTATCGCACGTAAACTAGACGGCAAGGGTTGGACAAAGTATCTTTCTATTAGTGTTCTTTGGTGGTTGGCCTTTGGGTTTATTTATCAGTCTATCGGAGCTAATCGTCCCTATCGTGATTCTATCACTGATGCGACCAATGGGGTTGGGCAAATCCTCATGACAGCTGTTTACCGTGAGCAATGGATATTCTGGGCAGCTACCAATGTCTTTTTTATCTATCTCTGGTGGGGAGAAAGCCTGCAAATCCAAGGGAAATACCTGATTTACTTGATCAATAGTCTAGTTGGGTGGTATCAGTGGAGCAAGGCCGCAAAGAGTGTTTAAAAAGTAAAAAAGGATCAGATGATCCTTTTTTTGTGTTAGAGCAAAATGAGTAACACTGTAATAACGATAGCGCTCGTTATACGAATGATGTGGTGCGATATATGTTGACTTTCTGTCTGTTGGCCGTTCCAGTAGGCTCCATAGCAGACAATACTCGCACCCACAATCCATAGAAGAATGGTTGCAACTGGAACGAAGTAAAAGATGGCTAGAGCCAGAGAAGTGAGGCAACTGCCGACCAAGATGCACTTATTTCCTAGACTGTAGTTCTTTTGTTTCATAGCTGAAAAAGCAGCAGCAAGGTGAAGCAATGAGAAGGCGAGAGCTAGTACAATTGTTAGTATTCCTAGAATCATCGAAGTTAACATAGTTGGTTCCTTTCTGATTTACAGGCTTAGTTATCAAGTGGAGTTGTAGAGGTCATCTCTATTACATCAAGGTAAAATCTCACCACTTGGTCTTCGGTATAGGATTTTCCTTTTTTTAGCCACCAAGTTAGGGTCTCAATAAAGTTCGTCACAACAAAATGCTGGAGGTAGGAGTCCGGAATGTTTGGATAGGCCTCTTGCAAGTCATCCGCCACCATGGGATAAACGTGGTGTTCGAGTTCCTTGTGTAGTTGGCGGAGGAAGTAGTCGTTTTTGGAAAAAAGGAGACTGGTGACATGGTCCTGGTTTTTCTGAAAATGTAAAAAGATATGTGCGAGGTAGTCCTCGGTAGTCAAGTGTTCTTCCCTTTCAAAGAGATGGTGAAAGAGGTAGCGACAGAGCTCATCTAAAAGGAGTTCCTTACTTTCGTAATGACAGTAAAAAGTAGAACGTCCAATATCTGCTAGGTCAATGATATCCTGAACAGTAGTGGCATCATAGCCTTTGTCGTTCAAAAGTTGTAAAAAAGCTTGATAGATGGCTTTTTTCGTCTTACTGACTCGACGGTCTCTTTTTTGCATATAGACACTTGAGACAAACTGTTCAGAACTGAACAGGACTGACAGTTTGCTTCTATCCTTTCTTTGGATTTTATTAGATAATACAAATGAAAGAAGTATGTATATACCCATTATACCAAAGGAGGGAGAGAAATGAGTTCTAAAACATCTATCTGGTTAGCTTTTTTCTTAAATTTAAGCTATGCGATTGTTGAGTTTATCGCAGGAGGAATCTTTGGTTCGAGTGCAGTTATTGCTGATTCTGTTCATGACTTGGGAGATGCTCTAGCCATTGGCATCTCAGCCCTTTTAGAAACAACTTCAAACCGTGAAGAAGATAGACAGTACACCT
Source organism: Streptococcus oralis (assembly GCF_001579025.1). Lineage (GTDB taxonomy): Bacteria > Bacillota > Bacilli > Lactobacillales > Streptococcaceae > Streptococcus > Streptococcus oralis_X. The sequence continues at coordinate 1,304,061 of NZ_KQ970235.1, read as the reverse complement.
TGGGTTACAAACGTTTTAGTCTTTTAGGGGCCATGCTAACGGCTGTGATTCTTATGATAGGGTCTGTCCTAGTGATCTTGGAAAATATCACAAAGATCGCTCACCCGCAACCCGTTAATGAGAGAGGTATCCTCTGGCTGGGAATCATTGCAGTAGCTATCAATGTGCTAGCAAGTCTGGTAGTTCGTAAAGGAAAGACAAAGAACGAGTCAATTCTTAGCCTACACTTTCTGGAAGACACTCTTGGTTGGTTGGCTGTCATTCTAATGGCGATTATCCTCCGATTTACAGATTGGTATATCCTCGATCCACTCTTGTCGCTTATTATTTCCATCTTTATTCTGTCGAAAGCCATTCCTCGCTTTTGGAGCGCACTGAAGATTTTCCTAGATGCTGTGCCAGAAGGGGTCGAGACAAGTGATTTGGAGAAGGATATAGAGACTTTACCCAATGTCAACAGTGTCAATCAACTTAGCATTTGGTCCATGGACGGTTTAGAGAACAATGCTATTGTCCACATCTGTATCGAGGACTGGGAACAGATGATGGAAACCAAAGAAGTAGTGCGTCAATGTTTAGAAGAAAGAGGCGTGCAGAATATCACTATTGAAGTAGATAGCAGTCAAAGCAATCATGCACAACATAGGCGGAAGGTGTCCAGATAACAAATACTTATCTGGACACTATCATTAAGGTATAAAGAACCGATCGCATAAGAAATCGGTTCTTTATTTCTTATCCAATTTCTGTGTTTTGTCTAAGGGGCGCTATAACCTCATCAACTCTAGCTCACGCTGTTGAAGGGTAATGAGCTGGTCCAGCTCTTGGAAGAAGGAACCGATGGCTATTTGTTCGGGAAGGGTGGGAAGTTTAATTACTAATTTTAAAAAGTCATCTGCTTTAACCGCCATCCTTTCATAGACTGTACCCTCTTGAAATTTCAGAGCTTTCTGAATAAAATCATTCGATGTCAGAATCTTTTCTATAAATTCGGGTAACACATTTGAGTAATTTGCTTCAAAAGTCACATAAATTGGTGAGAAAAATGCCTCTCCATATTTATTTCGTGCTATTGCACCAAATTTTAAATTTGCTGGATTATAGACAATGTCGTTATATTTTGTATATTTATATTTTTTGGTTTCTTCTCTAACTAAGAATTCTCTGTTGTATCTTTCCGTCTTTGGAGTTACTCCATGTTCTACAGTAAATGAAACTAAAGGAATTTGTGCAGTGGGAACCTCTTGAATATTTCTTTCAGATAAAACCTCTCCCAACTTCCGCTGTTCCCAAGCGTTAGTAAATATTCTATTATTTAGAAAAGAGATTTTTAGATATATTTTTTGTAATAAAAAAATATTACAAAAAATATTTGACAAATTATTTGTTTAGGTGTAGAATGAAAGAAACAATTACGAGAGGAGAATTTGATGGACTATTGTCAATTAGGAGATCTGCTTTCCTTTACAGCTGGTGTAAATCCGACTAGGATTGAGAAGCAAAATCAGGAGTCTCTTCAGTTTTATGATCATGCTTCATTTGAGTCGGACTTGTATCAAAAGTCGTTTGTTCTAGGAAATGATGAATTTAATGAAACCTCCCTTTCTCTTGTTGCAGGGGATGTGGTTATCAGTAGTCCATCGCGATTAGCAGCGATTGTTGGAGCAGATAATGAAGGAAAATTACTAACTTTAAATTTTATCAAAGTGAACATAAAGGGAAGGTTAGATAAATTTTACTTTCTCTATCTTTTTAATCAATCTCGGGATGTTCAACGTCAAAAGGAACGTGAGCTACAAGGAACAGGTACATCTATGAGAATACCTGTTAAGTCATTGGAGAGGATCCGTATTCCCCTACCTCCAATAGAGGAGCAAAAAAAAATAGGTCAAGCCTATCAACAGCTGTTACTATTGCAAACACAGCTTAGAAAATATAGTCAATTATTGGAAGCGACTGTTCAAACTAGCCTCGAACAAATATTAAGGAGCCAATAACATGAGTGAAAATAAAAATAAATCAGAATTAGCTTTTGAAAAAGAAGTCATTACTTATCTAACAAATATTGGGGGAGTGAAGCAGTGGGAGTATCTGGAAAATGTGAAAAATACGGAGACTCTTTGGGCTAATTTCAAAAATATTCTTGAGCAGAACAATCGTGGGAAACTAAGTGGATCATTATCTCGAACAGAGTTCGCACAAGTAAAAAAACAAATCTCAGAACTAAAAACTCCCTATCAAGCAGGGCAATTTCTTTATGGTGTTAATGGATATTCTGAAATTGAGGTGGATCTAGATAGTGGAGAGCATGTATTTTTAACAGTATTTGATCAAGATCAGGTTGGCGGAGGAAATACTGTTTATCAAGTGGTAAATCAGATTAGTCGTCCTAAGGTAGTCGATGGTAAAAAGGATCGCCGTTTTGACATTACTCTCCTTATTAATGGGCTTCCGATTATTCAAATTGAATTGAAGAAGGCGTTGCATCGAACGAAAGAATCTTTTAATCAGATGGAGCAATATATAGCAGAAAAGCAATATGGGGATATTTTTTCGACTCTTCAGATTTTGGTAGCTATGACTCCTCATGAAACACGCTACATGGCTAATAGTCCGCTGGAAAATTTCAATCAGGCTTTTGCATTTAACTGGCAGAATGAAGAAGATGCTAAACCAGTACGTCGTTGGCAGGAATTTGCAGACAAAGTGCTGTCTATCCCGATGGCACATAATCTAGCAACCCAATACATGATCCTTGATGGAACTAAGAATAAAGAGAGTATTAAAGTCATGCGTCCCTATCAAGTGTACGCTACGAAGCGCGTGATTGACAAAGTACGTAAACATGATTTTAGTTATTCGGATGGTAAACTAGGCTATATCTGGCATACTACAGGGAGTGGGAAGACCATTACAAGCTTTAAGACAGCTTGGTTGGCTAGTCGCTTACCTAATGTTAGTAAAGTTATCTTTTTGGTTGACCGTATCGCATTGACAGGACAAACAGCGACAGCTTACCAAGCCTATGATCCAGTTGCTGGGTTTGAAAACAAAGATGGTATCGTTACAGATACTGCAAATATTTCGGCTTTACATCGCAAGCTGACGGTCAAGAGTGATAAAAATATCATTGTGACTAGTATTCAAAAAATGTCTCGTTATGTTTCTAGAGATGATTTTAAGCCTATTAAAGACAATATTCTCTTTATTGTAGATGAAGCACACAGGTCTACTGGAGATGGTAGTGACAATGATAATATGCTTGAGAAAATCCGTCAAGCACTACCTCAGGCAGCTTGGGTAGGTTATACGGGGACGCCTAAGTTTCCAATTACAAAAGAAATTTTTGGAGAACTTCTTCATGCCTACACGATTAAAGAAGCGATTGCTGACCGAAATGTTTTGGGGTTTAATGTTGAGTTTAAAGAAACAATTGCAGCGCCCGAAGATCCAACAGCGGATGATATCGATGACAATGTTAAAGCCAGCGTCTATGACACCAGTGAGGATCACGTAAATCTAGTGGTGAAAGATATCTTTGACAACTGGAATGAGCGTTCGAATATGGGAAAATATAATGCTATGTTTACTGTTCATGTTGGTGGGAACAAGGCTTCAACGCCTCGAGCCATGGAATACTTTGACAAGTTTGAAGAAATCAATCAGACCAAGCCAGCTGAACAACGTTTGAAAGTAGCGATTAGTTTTTCGGCAGATACTACAAATGGCGATCAACAGCTTCAGACTAACGAAAATTTGCATCGGGCAATTAGGCACTATAATAGTCTCTTCAATACGGAATTTGATATGAAGACCGTGAAAGACTACACCGAAAATCTTCGAACACGACTAAATAAAACTTCAGACGATGGACATTACTTAGATCTCGTTATCGTTGTGGATCAGCTCTTGACGGGTTTTGATGCCCCAGGACTGAATACTCTCTATGTGGATCGTACCTTAAAAGGTGCTAGTCTTATTCAGGCCTATTCACGGACAAATCGTCTGCATAATATGATTGATAAACCATTTGGGAATGTCGTCAACTATCGCTGGCCAGAGCAAAATGAGTTTGAGATGAACAAAGCTTTCTATCTATACTCCAATCGCCATTCTGCAGACGAACAAACAGAGTTGAATCTTGATGAAATGAAGGAAAATAACCAAGAGTCCGGCATTACTTCCAAACCTTTCAGTACAGTACAAGAGGAACTCAAATCTATAGTCGAAGATCTCCGTGTTCTGACAGATGGCTTTATTCAATTGCCACCGAGTGAAAAAGCGCAGGACAATCTCTTTGAAAAGATCCAAACCTATAACCGTCTACTTAGTCAGCTCAAACAATACACTGAAGATGAAGAGGGGAATCCTATATCTGCTTATGATGATCCAGAGGCATTTTATGCAGGTATCGGGCTTGTCGAAGATGAAGAAGTCATGTTGACGACAGTCTTAGTCGGTGAACTCCGGGAGAGACGAGCAAAAAAAGAAAATATTGATATTTCACAAATTATGCTAGAGATGGTTCATATCCATGATGTAACAATAAATTATGACTACCTCATCGAACTCATTGCACAAATGGCAGATGAAATTCATGCCGGAGAAGTGGCTAAGGCTGAAAAGACTAAGGAAGACATCTCAATTGAGTTAGCCAAATCTGACAATATCAAGGAGAAAGAACGTGTTACTCGTTTTGTACATCAGATATACAATGGAACTTATGTCTTTGAGCGTTATCCTGCTCCTCGAGATGTTGACAGTATGGCCCGAGCGATGGAACAGGCTCAGTCGGCAAGTAGCCTCCAACAGTTGACGGCCTTCATTCGCACGTGGGGTCTGGATAATAGTGTTAAACCTAAGGAACTAGAAGAGTTAATTCGGAAACATCGTATCGGGCAAGAAGACTTGGATAAACAAGGAGAAATTACAACAATCATGAACGATGCTAGAAGTGACTACCCAGCACTTGCAGCAACAGAAATCGCTAGTTTGTCCTGGATCAAATATCGTAATGCTCTACGAAAGGCTCTCTATGCATTGGCAGATCAATTGAAAAAGTTAGAGGGATAGGTTATGAAAGATATTAAAGAGCAACTAATTGGGAAATCAATAGAAGCTTTTATCTTGGGATTAGAGATTTATAATAAGCCAACCATTCGCTATAGGATTGAGGGTTTTAGTTTTTTTATATGTAATGCTTGGGAACTAATGTTGAAGGCAGAAATGATGAATCGACAGGAGTCTATTTATTTTAAGGATAATCCTGATCGAACATTGAGCCTTGAAGCGGTTGTTAAAAAAATCTACTCTGATGTAAATACGCGTGTTCGCTTGAATTTGGAACGGATTATCGAACTGAGAAATATCAGTACGCATTTCATCACTGAAGACTATGAGCTGAAGTATGCTCCACTTTTTCAAGCTTGTGTTTTAAATTTTGTAAATGAAATGCAAAGATTTCATCAAGTTATTATCACAGACTCAATTGCGCAAAACTTCTTAACCATATCAGCTACATATGAACCTCTTACGAATGAAGAAATCCGGTTGAAATATCCACCTGAAATCGCTGAAAAATTTATCCAGCAGGCAAATGAAATCGATGTACTGACAGAGGAATATAGCTCTGACAAGTTTGCGATTGAAATCAAACAGAATCTTTATATTACTAAGAAGAAAGAAGAAGCTGATTTTGTTGTATCCCTTAAAAATAATGCTCCGAGTGAAGTTGCCATTGTTAAAGAGCTAAAAGATCCTTCTGTTAGTCACAAATATTCATATAATAGTGTCATCTCGGCTGTTCGTGATCGTTTGAGTAAGAGAAATCTTAAACTAGGGTATAAGAATGGATTTAATCAGTATGTATTGAGTCTTATTATCGATTTTTATCATATCAAACAGAATGAGAAATATGCCTACTGTCATAAAATAGGGAATACAGAACAATATACATATTCGCAACAATTTGTAGATTTCATTGTATCAGAGATTCAAAAAGACCCTCAACGTTTTGTTGAGAGCCTTAGAAGAAAGTAAAAAAGATAACCCCAGGCACATAGGAAATGCTCAGTACTATAGTACCTACCCCATTCTGGGACCCAGCGTTTATCCTTCACAAGTTATCTTTAATTACATTATACAAGTTTTTCTAGATATTGTAAAGAACTAGGGGCTGTAGAGGAGTGAATCCTTTTATGAAAACAAATGTAAGAAAATTTCAAAATAGTAAGACATGGAAAATAGCTCAAAGGAGGGCTTTATGAGCAAGCAAGAAGAAAGAAGACCAAGTATCAGATTTAAGGGTTACACTGAACCTTGGGAACAGCGGAAGTTGGGGGAGGTAGCAGAACGGGTTACGAGAAAAAATAAAAATTTGGAATCTGAATTACCTTTAACTATTTCCGCTCAACATGGACTAATTAACCAAGAAACTTTCTTTAATAAGAAGGTTGCTAGTAAGGATGTTAGCGGATATTATCTATTGAAAAAAGGAGAATTTGCGTATAATAAATCTTATTCGTCAGATTATCCATGGGGTGCAGTTAAAAGATTGGAAAATTATGAAATGGGAGTATTATCAACATTATATATTGTTTTTAGACCCAATTCTATAGATTCAGATTTTTTAGCTGTATATTATGATTCTCCAAAATGGCATAAGGAAGTTTCTATGAGAGCAGCAGAAGGAGCAAGAAATCATGGACTTTTAAATATTTCCCCCCAAGATTTCTTTGATAC
>NZ_KQ970235.1:1291191-1296957 GCF_001579025.1 Streptococcus oralis | reverse complement strand
TTTGATACGGAGCTACTATTTCCTGTTAATCATCCCGAACAAAAGGCCATCGGTTTCTTTTTCCAAGAATTGGATCAGCTCATTACCCTTCAACAGCGTGAGCTAGAGTTGATGAAAGAAGGAAAAAAGACTCTTCTTTCAAAAATGTTTCCAAAGGATGGAGAAAATTTCCCGGAAATCCGTTTTCCTGGTTTTACTGACGCTTGGGAACAGCGGAAGTTGGGGAGGTGGGAGATTTTTCCATTAAAACCAACTCTCTTTCGCGAGAAAAATTGAGTTTTAACTCAGGAAGTATAAAAAATGTACATTATGGAGATATCTTAGTCAAATTTGATAGTATATTGTGTTTTGATAATATTCATATTCCATTTATTATAGACGATAATAAGATAACATCGAAAATGTTTTTAAAAAATGGAGATATTATTTTTGCAGATGCTGCCGAAGACCACTCTGTTGGAAAATGCGTTGAATTGACTAATGTTTTGGGTGATATAGTTTCAGGTTTACATACAATTGTATATAGATCACAGATTGACTTTGCACAATACTTCTTAGGATATTATTTGAACTCGAATTCCTATCGCAAACAGATTTTTCCAATGGTTCAGGGTGCTAAGGTTTCATCCGTCAATAAGAATAATTTGTCGATAACTAATATTTCCTTCCCCACCCTCCCCGAACAAAGGGCCATCGGTTCCTTCTTCCAAGAGTTGGATCAGCTCATTACCCTTCAACAGCGTGAGCTGGAAATATTGAAAATCATGAAATCAGCATTGCTGAAAGCGATGTTTGCATAATAGAAAGGATAAAAAATTCGTATGAGTACAGCAAATGACATTACAACAAAACTATGGGCAATGGCCAATAAACTGCGTGGGACGATGGACGCTAGTGAGTATAAAAATTATATTCTTCCTTTTATGTTCTATCGTTATCTATCTGAAAACCAAGATGTCTATTTAGCTCAAAATGGTCTGGAAGAGTTTTATGATGTGACAGACAAAGAAGAGCAAGAAGACTACTTAGAAGATATTAGTAGTAATCTTGGTTATGCGATTAAGCCGGAGTATACATGGGGACGTTTGGTAGCGAAAATCGAAAACCATCGAATCAAGGCGAGCGATTTCCAAGATATGTTTGACTCTTTTGAGACACAAGCTAAGCGTAATCCCATGGCTGAGCAAGATTTTGCAAATGTCTTTTCAGATATCAATCTTGGGGATACCCGATTGGGTTCGAGCACTAACGAGCGCGCCAAGGCACTTAACGATATTGTTCTCATGATTCATGAGTTTAGCTTCAAGGACGAGTCTGGACGCGATATTTTGGGAGATGTGTATGAGTATCTTATCGGTCAATTTGCGGCTAATGCTGGGAAAAAAGGCGGTGAGTTTTATACGCCACATGAGGTCAGTCAAATCTTAGCAAAACTTGTCACAGTGGATGCGAAGGAAAATGACGATCAGTTTCGAGTGTATGATCCTACTATGGGTTCAGGTTCCTTACTCTTAACAGTGCAAAAAGAGTTGCCAGAAGGGGAGCGTGAAGGTAGTGTTGACTTTTACGGTCAAGAACTCAATACCACTACCTATAACCTTGCGCGTATGAACCTTATGATGCATGGTGTTAACTATCGCAATATGAATCTCAAACGGGGGGATACATTGGATACGGATTGGCCTTTTGCTGAAAAAGATGGTATTCAACTTCCGCTTAAGTTTGACGCTGTTGTAGCTAATCCACCATATTCGCAAAAGTGGGAGATTAAGAGTATCGATCGTTCTAAAGATTCACGTTTCAAGTTTGGTGTTGCTCCTGCTTCTAAGGCGGATTACGCTTTTATCCTGCATGGCCTCTACCATTTGGAAAGCACCGGGACTATGGCGATTGTGCTTCCGCATGGTGTTCTATTTAGGGGAGCAGCTGAAGGGAAGATTCGCCAAAAGATTATTGATGAGAATCTTCTCCACGCTGTTATCGGTTTGCCTGCTAATCTCTTCTATGGAACTAGCATTCCGACTTGTGTGCTTGTTTTTAAAGGACGTAAAGCACGTGGTGAATGCTCTGATGTTTTGTTTATCGATGCGTCCGGTGATTTTGAAAAAGGAAAAAACCAAAACAAGCTGACAGCAGATAACATAACTAAAATCATTGAGACTTATCATGAACGTGAACATGTCGATAAGTATGCTCATGTGGCTAGTCTTGAGGAAATCAAGGAGAACGATTATAATCTCAATATTCCCCGTTATGTAGATACTTTTGAAGAGGAAGAAGTAGTTCCTTTGTCAGAAGTTGCACAAGAATTAACCCAAGTCCGAGCTGAAATAGAAGCAACCTCAGCTAGTCTCTTTAAACTTTTAGGAGAACTGGAAGGAACAACTGAGGAAGCAAAAAACGAACTAGCAAAGTTTGTAGAGCTCCTCAAAGGATAAAAAATGCTGAACTGCTTCCTATCGAAGCAGTTTTTTGCCGGAACCAAGAACGGATGAACGCTTGGGAACAGCGGAAGTTTAAAGACTTGAGTTCAAAAGGAGGTAAGAGAAATTCTAGCGGAAACGAGTATCCTGTATATTCAGTGAGTAATCAAAGTGGCTTAATTCCACAATCAGAACAATTTGAGGGAAGCAGGTTAGATACTCTAGATAAAAATTCATACAAGATTGTAGAGCCCAATGATTTTGTTTACAATCCAGCACGAATAAATGTTGGTTCAATTGCATTTAATCATTTAAGAGAAAGTATTATTGTTAGTTCATTGTATGTAATTTTCTCACTTAACAGGTCGGTTGATAACAGATTTGCTCTTCAATTTATAAAGAGTGATGATTTTATTAAAGAAGTGCGAAAAAATACAGAGGGAAGTGTCAGAGAGTATCTTTTTTATGAGAATTTTTCAAACATTCGTTTGCCTTTACCTCCCACCCTTTCCGAACAAACGGCCATCGGTTCCTTTTTCCAGGAGTTGGATCAGCTCATTACCCTTCAACAGCGTGAGTGATTCCTACTTAATTGAGACTAGATAGTGATCGCATAATCAAATCAATATCTTGATTTTCAAGTTCTTGGATAATATGAAGGTATGTTTTTTGAGTAGTGGTCATGCTAGCATGCCCTAGTCGTCTAGCAACACTAGCAATTGAAACACCAGCAAAAAGCAGAAGTGAAGCATGGGTATGCCGCAGACCGTGTAAAGTAATCACGGGAACTTTGGCTTCCTTACATCTCTTCTCTAAGACGTTATTTATAGTAGAATTGTATATTTTCCCATGAACAAAGATAGGTTGTTCTGAAGGGAGATCACGTGTTAGTTCGGCGAATTGGATGACAGTTTGCCAATCTAATTGAATTTTTCGGACAGAAGAACGATTTTTCGTTGGTGCAAATTCTCCAGTTTCTTTATAATTCCAAGTTTTATTAATACTGAGTAGTTGATGAGGAAAGTCAAAGTCAGCTGGTGTGATGCCCAGAGCTTCAGAAAAACGAATTCCAGTCTTAGCTGTTAGTAATATAAGCCAATCCCAGTTGAGATGATTAGATAGCTTTAAATGAGTTAAGAGTGTATGAAGTTCAAACTGATTGAGGTATTTTGGCTTCTTTTCTCGAGGATTTTTCCCTTTAATAATGGCCTTACGAGTAGGATCGTGAGTGATTAACCCTTCATCTACAGCATCCATAATCGCACTTTTAAGCTGATGGTGAAAATCCATTGTTGTGACACGTTCATGCTCTTTTGCGTAGTTATTGAGTAACTGTTGATAAACGATACGATTTACATCGCATAGTTTTAGATCAGGTGCTAGTTCTTGTAGCCAGTGCAGGGTCATTTTGTATTTTTGTAAAGTAACATTTCGGATGGCTCCTTCTTTGTAAATGGTAATCCATTGTTTGTAGTAGGTATGTAGGTAGTCGTTTGGAGTTATTTTAGCTAACATTTGGAAATTCCTTTCTAATAGGTTGGTGTATACTAATGGCTCGCCTCATTAGTATCATACTACTTTTATCAGCTGTTTAAAAATATGATTGTGGAGGGATAGCAAAAAACTCACAAGCAAGTTTCGTTCAGAATCTTGTTTGTGAGTTTTTCTTATTTATTAGTGGTACTTTCTCTCAAAGTCAGTCTGGTGCCCAGCATGGTTAGGCTAGGGATTTTGCGACCATGGAGAACTTCTTTATTAAGAATATCCATACCTGCTCGGCCCATTTCCTCGGTATAGACGGTAATGCTAGAAAGCGGAGGATAGACCTGCTTGGTCAGGCTAGTGTCGTTAAAAGAAATGAGGCTGACGCGATCTGGTAGGCTAATTCCAGCTTCTTGAAGGGCACGGAGGGCGCCGATGGCTAAACTATCGCTAGCAGCGAAAAAGGCTGGTGGGAGTTGTTCTCCTAGCTTGTGAATGGCCTCCTTCATCAAGTCATAGCCAGACTGGGCAGTAAAGCTCCCCTGAAAGACCAGTTCTTCATGGTAGATACCATTTGCTTGGGTAATGTCTTTGAAATTTTCTAGCCGCTTATCCTGGATAATTTCTTCCTGGTCGGTTGTTTCTTCAAGACCTGTGAGAATGCCAATTCGATCCAACCCTTGACTGAGGAAATGGTCTACAACTTGTTTCACAGCAGTGTAAAAGTCAGTGATAATACAGGTATGGCCTAGTGAGAGGGTATCACTGTCTAGAAAGACCAAGGGTTTTTGGTATTCTTCAAAGGCAGCAATCTGAGCTCGGCTAAATTTTCCGATGCAGAGAATGCCAATCACTTCCTCGCTGAGGGTAAAAGGATGGTCATTAAAATAGCGCAGGATATCATAGTCCAACTCTTGGGCTCTTTTTTCAATACCGAGACGAATCTGGTAGTAGTAGAGGTCGTCCAACTCCCCTTGTTCGCTGACCCATTGGATAATGGCAATCTTTTGCTTGGGTTTGTGGGACTCGCCTGTCTTGAGATGCTTAGTATAGCCCAGCTCTTCAGTGACAGTTAAAATGCGATGTCTGGTTTCTTCTGTAACAGATAGGCTCTGGTCGCGATTGAGGACACGGGATACGGTCGCGATAGAGACAGAGGCGAGCTGTGCAATGTCTTTTAATGTAGCCATAAATCCTCCTCCTTTTAAGTTAGTATATCATATTTTTCTTCTTTTTACCGATTGTTTAGTAAAACTTTAGTAAAAAGGATTGACCTTGACAAATCCCTTGGATACAATAGAAGAAAACGATTACACGTTAAGGTGACTTAACGGACAGTCAAAGGAGAATTCATATGACACAACATCTTACTACTGAAGCCCTTCGCAAAGACTTTCTTGCCGTTTTTGGTCAAGAAGCAGACCAAACTTTCTTTTCACCAGGCCGTATCAATTTGATTGGTGAACACACGGATTACAATGGTGGGCATGTTTTCCCAGCAGCTATTTCCTTGGGAACTTATGGGGCGGCTCGCAAACGTGACGACCAAGTTTTGCGTTTCTACTCAGCCAACTTTGAGGACAAGGGTATCATTGAAGTGCCTCTTGCTGACCTCAAATTTGAAAAAGAGCACAGCTGGACCAACTATCCAAAAGGGGTTCTTCAGTTCTTGCAAGAAGCTGGACATGTGATTGACAAAGGGTTTGATTTTTATGTTTATGGGAATATCCCAAATGGTGCAGGCTTGTCTTCATCAGCATCCTTGGAACTCTTGACAGGGGTCGTGGCAGAGCATCTCTTTGATTTAAAACTAGACCGTTTGGATTTGGTTAAAATCGGAAAACAAACAGAAAATAACTTC
>NZ_KQ970235.1:1284084-1291082 GCF_001579025.1 Streptococcus oralis | reverse complement strand
AAAACTAGACCGTTTGGATTTGGTTAAAATCGGAAAACAAACAGAAAATAACTTTATCGGAGTCAACTCTGGTATCATGGACCAGTTTGCTATCGGTATGGGTGCTGACCAACGTGCTATTTACCTCGATACCAATACGTTAGAATACGACTTGGTGCCGCTTGATTTGAAGGACAATGTCGTTGTCATCATGAACACCAACAAACGTCGTGAACTGGCGGACTCTAAGTACAATGAACGCCGTGCTGAGTGTGAGAAAGCAGTGGAAGAATTGCAAGTTGCCTTGGACATTCAAACCTTGGGTGAACTAGACGAGTGGGCTTTTGACCAATACAGCTATCTGATTAAAGACGAAAATCGTTTAAAACGTGCTCGACATGCTGTGCTTGAAAACCAACGTACTCTTAAAGCTCAAGCAGCACTTCAAGCAGGTGATTTGGAAACATTTGGTCGTTTGATGAATGCTTCTCACGTTTCTCTAGAGCATGATTATGAAGTAACTGGCTTGGAATTGGATACCCTTGTTCATACGGCTTGGGATCAAGAAGGTGTTCTCGGTGCTCGTATGACAGGGGCAGGTTTTGGCGGCTGTGCCATTGCCTTGGTGCGAAAAGATGCCGTTGAGGCTTTTAAAGCAGCTGTTGGCAAGCACTACGAGGAAGTAGTTGGATACGCTCCAAGCTTCTATATCGCTGAAGTTGCAGGTGGAACTCGCGTTTTAGACTAGGAGAGAAGTAAATGGACGCTGTAATATTTGATTTAGATGGCTTATTAGCTAATACTGAGATCATTTCTCTAAAAGTTTATCAAGAATTGCTTGAAGATTTTGGAATTCCTTTCACAGAAGAAACATATTCTAGAGAATACAGTGGACATAGGGAAGAGGAGAATGTTCAACGATTTTTAGATACCTATGATTTACCTTGGAACTTTGACCAAACCTTGGAAAAAGTTTATGAACTGGAAGCTCGAATATTAGCCAAAGGTGTAAATTTAAAAAAAGGTGCTAAAAATTTGCTTGCTTTTTTGCAAAGAGAAGGTATTCCAATCGCTCTAGCAACTTCAAGTGTTGAATCTAGAGCTAGAATGATTTTGGATAGTAATGGTATACTGTCCCTATTTGACCATTTAGTTTTTGCAAAAGATGTAAAGCGAAGCAAACCTTACCCTGATATATTTTTAAAGGCCTGTAGTGATTTGAATGTTTTACCAGAGAATTGCTTAGTATTAGAGGATAGTGAAGCAGGGATTGAAGCAGCGTATAGAGCTGGGATACCAGTTATTTGTATTCCAGACTTGAAAATGCCAGCACAGTCTTTCTTAAATAAAACAGAACAAGTTTTTCAGGATTTAGATGCTGTCAGAGACTATTTAGAAAGTAAGAAGGAGAATCAATGAGTCAAGGAGTTCTAGATGCATTTATCACGGAAGTCATTGCTGAAAGTTCATTTGAGGAAATGGATCGAATCTACCTGACCAATCGTGTCTTAGCACGAGTGGGAGAAGGTGTTTTGGAAGTTGAGACTGATCTAGATGAGTTGATTGACCTCAAGGACCAGTTGGTCGAGAAAGCGGTTCGATTAGAGACGATTGAGGATAGTCAGACTGCGCGTGAAATCCTCGGTGCTGAACTGATGGACTTGGTGACCCCTTGTCCAAGTCAGGTTAATCGTAACTTTTGGGCAACCTATGCCCAGTCACCTGAGCAGGCGATAGGGGATTTTTACCAGCTCAGCCAGAAAAATGACTACATCAAGCTTAAGGCCATTGCTAAAAATATTGCTTATCGCGTTCCATCTGATTACGGAGAACTTGAGATTACCATCAATCTGTCTAAACCTGAAAAGGATCCGAAAGAGATTGCGGCGGCCAAGTTGGTACAAGCTAGCAATTATCCCCAGTGTCAGCTTTGTCTAGAGAACGAAGGCTACCATGGTCGAGTTAACCACCCAGCTCGAACTAACCACCGCATTATCCGTTTTGAAATGGCTGGTCAGGAGTGGGGCTTCCAGTATTCGCCCTATGCTTATTTTAATGAGCACTGTATTTTCTTAGACGGCCAGCACCGTCCCATGGCCATTAGTCGTCAGAGTTTTGAGCGCCTGCTGGCGATTGTAGAGCAATTTCCAGGCTATTTTGCAGGTTCGAATGCCGACCTTCCAATCGTGGGAGGCTCTATTCTGACTCATGATCACTATCAGGGAGGCCGTCACGTATTTCCTATGGAATTGGCTCCCTCGCAAAAGACTTTCAGATTTACTGGATTTGAGCAGGTCAAGGCTGGGATTGTCAAGTGGCCTATGTCAGTGCTACGTTTGACCTCGGATTCTAAAGAGGATTTGATCAACTTAGCTGACAAGATTTTGCAGGAATGGCGGCAATATTCAGACCCTGAAGTACAGATTTTGGCAGAGACAGACGGGACACCACACCATACCATTACCCCCATTGCCCGTAAACGCGATGGTCAGTTTGAGTTGGATTTGGTCTTGCGAGACAATCAGACATCGCCAGAGCATCCTGATGGTATCTATCATCCCCACAAGGATGTTCAACATATCAAGAAGGAAAATATCGGCTTGATTGAGGTCATGGGCTTGGCAATCTTACCACCTCGTTTGAAAGCAGAAGTGGAGCAAGTCGCCAGCTACCTCGTGGGAGAAGAAGTCTCAGTTGCCGACTATCATCAGGAATGGGCAGACCAGCTCAAAGCCCAACATCCGGACCTAGCAGATAAAGAAAAAGCCCTTGAAATCGTCAAGGACTCTGTGGGTGCTATCTTTGCGCGCGTTTTAGAGGATGCTGGGGTTTACAAGCAGACGGAACAAGGACAGGCAGCCTTTATGCGCTTTGTAGAACAGGTCGGAATTTTGCCAGACTAGGATCTTTCTCCTTGCACAGTCTTATAAAAAGTAGTATCATAGTGTCGTTTGAACTATCGGGAGGAAACGATGAAAGATTTTCATTTTGATGCTATATCTGCCTTTGAAAATTACGAAATTGAAAAAATGAGAGATGGTCATGTTGTGGTGACGACCAAAGTGGTGGACTCGTCGCTCAACTACTATGGCAATGCCCATGGTGGCTATCTCTTCACCCTTTGTGACCAGATCAGTGGTCTAGTGGTCATCTCGCTAGGGCTTGATGGGGTGACACTCCAGTCCTCTATCAACTACCTCAAGGCTGGAAAACTCGACGATGTGTTGACCATTAAAGGAGAATGTGTCCATCAAGGTCGCACAACCTGTGTCGTGGATGTGGATATTACCAATCAAGAGGGCAGAAATGTCTGCAAAGCCACCTTTACCATGTTTGTCACAGGTCAGCGGTCAGAAGACAGACAGGTGAGGATATAGAGAAACAAAAAAGAGGCTCGCACCTCTTTTTCTTATTTCTTTTTCCGGTTTAATACTGCATTGAGGACAATGGCCAGTAGGCTGGCTACGACGATTCCGTTTGAGAAGAACATTTGGAAGGCTGTCGGCATGCTGACAAAGAGATTACTGTTATTTAGACCTACACCAGCAGCGATTGAAACAGCTGCGATAAGGAAGTTGTGTTCATTGTTAGCAAAGTCAACGCGGGCAAGGATTTGCATCCCTTGAAGGGAAACAAAACCAAACATCACCAGCATGGCCCCTCCAAGGACAGGGCTTGGAATAATTTGGGCGAGCGCGCCAAACTTAGGAAGGAGTCCAAGGAGGACTAGAAAACCAGCTGCGTAGTAGATTGGCAGACGGGTCTTGATACCTGACAATTTAACCAACCCAACGTTTTGTGAAAATCCTGTGTAAGGGAAGGTGTTAAAGATTCCTCCGAGAAGGACAGCTAAACCTTCTGCACGATAACCGTTGCGTAGGCGCGTGCTGTCGATTGGGTCATTAGTAATATCAGACAAGGCCAGATAAACACCGGTGGACTCAACCATAGAGACCGTTGCGATGATACACATCATGACAATAGAGGAGATTTCAAAGGTTGGCATTCCAAAGTAGAGGGGGGTAGGAACATGGACAAGTGGTGCTGCCGCAACAGGGGAGAAATCAACCAAGCCCATAGTGGCAGCAATGGCAGTTCCGACAACCAGACCAATCAAAATGGAGATAGACTTGATAAATCCTTTGGTAAAGATGTTAATCAAGAGGATAATTAGAACAGTGATTGCAGCAAGCAAGAGACTTTGACCAGTTGGCTCTGGGACATTATTTCCCATATTTCCAATAGCGACAGGAATCAAGGTTAAACCAATCGTGGTAATGACAGAGCCTGTTACGATAGATGGGAAGAGATTGGCCACTTTTGAGAAGATGCCTGAAATCAGAACTACATAAATCCCTGAAACGATAAGGGCACCAAACATAGCACCGCTACCGTGGCTTTGCCCAATCATAATTAAAGGAGCGACGGATTGGAAGGCAACTCCGAGAACAACTGGTAGCCCAATTCCAAAGTATTTATTGAGTTGGAGTTGGAGGAAGGTGGCCACCCCACACATGAAGATATCTGTGGAGATTAGGTAGGTCAACTGCTCAGCTGAATAGCCAAGAGCTGTCGCAATCATGATAGGAACTAGGATAGATCCTGAGTACATGGCTAGTAGGTGCTGCAAGCCAAGAACCGCAGCTTGCGAGTGTTTTTCTTGTTTTTGCATTAGAGATCTGCCTCCTTAAATACGACCTGACCATTTTCGAAACGATCCAAGCGAGCCAGTGATAGGACTGGATACCCTGCTTTTTCAAGCAAATTACGACCATCCTGAAAAGATTTTTCAATCACGATACCAATAGCTTCGACTTTTGCTCCAGCTTGTTCGATGATTTGGATCAAGCCTTTGGCAGCTTGGCCATTGGCTAGGAAATCATCGATAATCAAGACCTTATCATCTGGTGAGAGGAATTTCCCAGCGATGGAAACGGTGCTGGTCACCTGCTTGGTAAAGGAGTAGACTTGGGCAGTTAAGATTCCTTCATTCATGGTGATGTTTTTAGCTTTCTTGGCGAAAATCATAGGAACATCTAAGGCTTCGGCAGTAAAAATGGCTGGGGCAATGCCTGACGCTTCAATGGTTACGACCTTGGTAATGCCAGCAGAAGCGAATTTGTCCGCAAATACCTTACCAATCTCTCGCATCAAGCTAAAGTCAACTTGGTGGGTTAAAAAGGAATCCACCTTGAGGATGTTGTCACCCAAGATATGCCCATCCTCAAGGATGCGCTCTTCTAATAATTTCATAAGACCTCCTAAAGTCTAAAAGATGCTTCATTTGCTTGTTTAAATGTTTCTATAGTGATTTAGTTTGCTAATAATGTATATGTATAATACTAGTGCGAGCGAAGCGAGTTTTACTAGATATTTCCCGCTGTAGTGGTATCATATACAATAATCTTGTTATTGTATATGACGGGATTTTTGAGACTTTGGGCTCAAAAATTAGGGATGAAATTCCGAAGGAAGTTGCTCCCGTCCGCACTAAATAAGGGAAATATTAAAAATATTATATTTAACCTTGAAGGCTAGCCTTAGCAAAATACTAAAAAAGGACCTACTTAATCCCCTAAGTAAGTCCCCAAAATAGGCATGGCCAAAACCATACCTCAAGCTGACATACTCATTGTTAGGTGTTCCGGCACCTTGTAGAAACGTCGTGCCAATTCACGACATAAACAAGTAAAATGATATTCAATTTTAAATAGGCCGCTGCCAATGTTTTTATTTTACACCAATTAGCTTTATAAATCAAATATTTTGTTAGTAAATAGATCATAAAAACGAACGAAAAAGCCTACAAGGCTAGATAGTATTGTAGACTTCGATTATTCTATTCGCTAAATCTTAGAAAATAACCATCTGGATCCAAAACTGCAAATTCGTGAGGATAGATGTAGTGATCCCCAACACGAAATGTTCTCTTAGTCAAAGGACGATAAATAGGATAGTTGTCCTCCAGCAGTTTTTGGTGGAGCTGAGGGGCATCTTCAATACCAAAGGAAATATTGACACCGCGCCCGAAAGGATAGGTTAGTTGGGCTAATTCTTCTGTGCTGCCTTCTTCTAGCATAAGTTGGCAGTCTTCAAGCGAGAGGAAGAGAAATTTCTCCTCTGGACGCTCGTATTCGACAGAAAATCCCAGCAAGTCGCAGTAGAAGTGGCGTGACTTTTCGAGGTCAGATACTACAAATTCAGGAATGAC
This sequence comes from Streptococcus oralis, assembly GCF_001579025.1. Classification (GTDB taxonomy): domain Bacteria; phylum Bacillota; class Bacilli; order Lactobacillales; family Streptococcaceae; genus Streptococcus; species Streptococcus oralis_X. The sequence goes on along the minus strand of NZ_KQ970235.1, from coordinate 1,284,892 downwards.
AGCTTGATAGTCCATTAGTTTTCTCCTTAGAGCTCAATCTCCATGACAATGGGCGTATGGTCTTGACGCGCACCCGAGTCAATCATGTCAGACTTGGTCACCTTGTCAGCCACACGGTTGCTAGTGAGCCAGTAGTCGATTCTCCAGCCTGTATTGTTGATTTTAGAAGTCTTGCTGCGTTGCGCCCACCAGGTATAACGCTCTGGGACATCGCCGTGAATATGACGGAAGGTGTCAGTAAATCCAGTTGCCAAAAGGTTGGTAAAGCCAGCACGTTCCTCGTCTGTAAAACCAGGTGAACGGCGGTTGCTGGCAGGATTTGCAAGGTCGATTTCCTTGTGAGCTACGTTGTAGTCTCCAGTCGCAAGGACTGGTTTTTCTTTGTCTAGTTGCGCCAAATACTCAGCATATTTGACATCCCAGACTTGACGTTCTTCCAAGCGTTTCAAACCATCACCAGCATTTGGAGTGTAAACTTGGGTCACGAAAAATGTATCAAATTCCAAGGTGATGATGCGGCCTTCCAAATCCATGGTAGAAGGAGCCCCGATTTCTGGGAAGCTAATCGTTGGTGTGAGTTCTTTCTTATAGAGGAACATAGTTCCAGCGTAGCCTTTGCGAGCAGGTTCTTGAGAGGAACGCCAAGTGTTTTCATAACCTGGGAAGAGTTCTTCAAGTACTTCTAGGTGTTTTTTTGTAGGCCCTTTTGCAGAAAGCTTGGTTTCCTGGATAGCAATAATATCAGCATTTTCGGCTACCAAGGTTTGTAGGACTTCTTGGGACAATTTTGCACGAGCTGAGTCGCTCG
>NZ_KQ970235.1:1273626-1284064 GCF_001579025.1 Streptococcus oralis | reverse complement strand
TTCCATGATATGAGTTTCATAAAGTTACCTTTTTCATTCAGATTACAGACTATATTATACCAAAAAAAGGCGCATTTCCCCAACGTATGGTTTGAAAAATCACCCTCTTTCGTTTATAATTAAGAATGATTTTATGAAAGGGAGTGAAAATACATGAAATTCTATTCTTATGACTATGTCCTCAGCCAAATCGGTCAGCAAAATGGCATCATGATTGGTTTAGGGATTGTCCTATTAGCTGTGACAGGATTTTTAGCTTTCAAGGCTTATCATGATAAAAAGGGGACCAAATTTCGTGAGTTGGTCATGATTTCAGCCTTGACCTTACTGGCTCTCCTTTTGATTAGTATCTCGACTTACCAAAACAATCAAGTATCTAATAATAAATTTCAAGCTTCACTTCATTTCATCGAGCTTGTTTCCAAAGAATTGGGAGTAGACAAGTCAGAGGTTTATGTCAATACTTCTGCCGACACTGATGGCGCACTTATCAAGGTAGGAGATCGCTATTACCGTGCTTTGAATGGAAGTGAGCCAGACAAGTACCTGTTAGAGAAAGTGGAATTGTATAAAACAGATGCAATTGAACTGGTGGAGGTGAACAAATGACACTCAATTATATCGAAATTTTAATCAAACTAGCCTTGGGTCTCTTTTCTCTGGTTTTTGTAATCAATGTGACAGGGAAGGGCAACCTAGCGCCTAACTCAGCGATAGATCAAATTCAGAACTATGTACTCGGGGGGATCATCGGTGGGGTGATTTACAATAGCGCTATCAGTATCCTTCAGTATGCAGTTATCTTGATCATGTGGACCATTCTGGTCTTGACTCTCAAATGGCTGAACAACAATGTTCATTTTGTAAAACGTTTGATTGATGGGAAGCCAACCCTGCTTATCAAAAATGGGAAGATTGATCCAGAAGCCTGCCGTTCGGTTGGTTTATCAGCAGCGGATGTAGCTCTTAAGCTCCGTAGCCAGGGAATTTTCCAAATGAAACAAGTCAAACGCGCTATGCAGGAGCAAAACGGTCAACTCATCGTAGTCCAAATGGGAGATGAGAATCCCAAGTATCCTGTTGTCACAGACGGTGTGATCCAAGTTGAAATTTTGGAGACCATTGGTCGGAGCGAAGAATGGCTGCTTGATAACCTCAGCAAACAAGGGTATGACAATGTGGCCAATATCTTTATCGCTGAGTATGACAAGGGTGTCGTCTCAGTCGTAACTTATGAATAAGAAAAACCTGGGGTCTTGTACTCTTCAAAAATCAAATTCAAACTGCGTCAACGTCGCCTTGCCGTATGTAGGTTACTGACTTCGTCAGTTCTATCTACAACCTCAAAGCAGTACTTTGAGCAGCCTGCGGCTAGTTTCCTAGTTTGCTCTTTGATTTTCATTGAGTCTTGGCCTCAGGTTTCCATTTGCAATCAGAAAGGGATTTTATGTCCATTATTCAAAAACTCTGGTGGTTTTTCAAGTTAGAAAAGCGCCGTTATCTAGTTGGGATTGTGGCCTTGGTCTTGGTTTCCGTCCTCAACCTTATTCCCCCCATGGTCATGGGACGGGTAATTGATGCCATCACATCGGGGCAATTAACCCAGCAGGATCTCCTTCTTAATCTAGTTTATCTACTGCTGGCAGCCTTTGGGATGTACTATCTGCGCTATGTTTGGCGCATGTATATCCTTGGGACTTCCTACCGTCTGGGGCAGATTATGCGGTCTCGCTTGTTTGAGCATTTTACCAAGATGTCGCCAGCCTTTTATCAAACATATCGGACAGGGGACCTGATGGCACACGCCACCAATGATATCAATGCCCTAACTCGTCTCGCAGGTGGCGGAGTCATGTCAGCAGTGGATGCCTCTATCACGGCTCTGGTGACCTTGCTGACCATGCTTTTTAGCATTTCATGGCAAATGACCTTGGTTGCCATTCTGCCTTTGCCTTTTATGGCTTATGCAACCAGTCGTCTAGGGAGAAAGACCCACAAGGCCTTTGGTGAGTCACAAGCTGCCTTTTCTGAACTCAATAACAAGGTACAGGAGTCTGTATCAGGTATCAAGGTGACCAAGTCTTTCGGTTATCAGGCGGATGAGTTGAAGTCCTTTCAAGCGGTCAATGAATTGACCTTCCAAAAGAACCTCCAAACCATGAAATACGACAGTCTCTTTGACCCCATGGTTCTCTTGTTTGTTGGTTCGTCCTATGTTTTAACTCTCTTGGTCGGTTCTTTGATGGTTCAGAAAGGGCAAATCACGGTTGGGAATCTGGTCACCTTTATTAGCTACTTGGATATGCTAGTTTGGCCTCTTATGGCTATCGGTTTCCTCTTTAATATTACTCAGCGAGGGAAGGTTTCTTACCAACGGATTGAGGATCTTTTATCTCAGGAATCACCTGTAAAAGACCCTGAGTTTCCTCTGGATAGTATTGAAAATGGACGTTTGGAGTACGCCATTGACAGCTTTGCCTTTGAAAATGAGGAGACACTGACGGATGTTCACTTTAGTCTGGAAAAAGGGCAAACCCTAGGCTTAGTCGGGCAGACAGGCTCTGGGAAAACGTCCTTGATTAAACTTCTCTTGCGAGAATACGATGTGGATAAGGGAGCTATTTATCTAAACGGTCATGATATTCGGGACTATCGTCTGACAGACCTTCGCAGTCTCATGGGCTATGTCCCTCAGGATCAGTTTCTCTTTGCGACCTCTATCTTAGACAATATCCGCTTCGGTAATCCTAACTTCCCCCTTTCAGCAGTTGAGGAAGCGACCAAGCTAGCACAAGTTTACCAAGATATTGTGGACATGCCTCAGGGCTTTGATACGTTGATCGGTGAAAAGGGAGTCAGTCTTTCAGGTGGTCAAAAGCAACGTCTGGCTATGAGTCGGGCGATGATTCTAGACCCTGATATCTTGATTTTAGATGATTCCCTGTCCGCCGTGGATGCCAAAACTGAGTATGCGATCATCGACAATCTTAAGGAGACGAGGAAGGATAAGACAACCATTATTACAGCCCATCGTCTCAGTGCGGTTGTCCATGCAGATTTGATTTTAGTCCTGCAAAATGGCCAAATCATTGAACGGGGCACGCACGATGACTTGCTAGCTCTGGATGGCTGGTATGCCCAAACCTACCAGTCTCAGCAATTGGAAATGAAAGGAGAAGAAGATGCAGAATAAGAAAGAACAATGGGCTGTATTGAAGCGCTTGATGTCCTATCTCAAGCCCTATGGCCTCCTGACCTTTTTGGCACTCAGTTTTCTCCTTGCGACGACGGTCATTAAAAGTGTCATTCCCCTTGTGGCTTCCCACTTTATCGACCAGTACCTCAGCAATCTTAATCAACTGGCCGTGACCGTTTTGCTGGTCTACTATGGTCTTTATCTCCTGCAAACTCTAGTTCAGTATGTTGGAAATCTTCTCTTTGCGCGGGTGTCCTACAGTATTGTCAGAGATATTCGTCGGGATGCCTTTGCCAATATGGAAAAACTGGGCATGTCTTATTTTGACAAGACGCCAGCAGGATCCATCGTTTCTCGTTTGACCAATGATACCGAGACCATCAGTGATATGTTTTCAGGGATTTTATCCAGCTTTATCTCAGCAGTTTTTATCTTTCTGACAACTCTGTATACCATGTTGGTGCTGGATTTTCGTTTGACAGCTTTAGTTTTGCTATTTCTTCCCTTGATTTTCCTTTTGGTCAATCTCTATCGGAAAAAGTCAGTCAAGATTATCGAGAAAACCAGAAGTCTCTTGTCGGATATCAATAGTAAGCTGGCAGAAAACATTGAGGGAATCAGGATTATCCAGGCCTTTAATCAAGAGAAGCGCCTGCAAGCAGAATTTGATGAAATTAACCAAGAACACTTGGTCTATGCCAACCGTTCTGTGGCCTTGGATGCCCTCTTTTTGAGACCTGCCATGAGTTTGCTGAAACTCCTAGGTTATGCAGTCTTGATGGCCTACTTTGGCTATCGTGGTCTTTCTATCGGGATAACGGCCGGAACCATGTATGCCTTCATCCAGTACATCAACCGCCTTTTTGACCCCTTGATTGAGGTGACGCAGAACTTTTCAACCCTTCAAACGTCCATGGTGTCTGCAGGTCGTGTTTTTGCCTTGATTGATGAGAGGACCTATGAGCCTCTTCAAGAAAATGGGCAAGCCAAAATCAAAGAGGGCAATATCCGTTTTGAACATGTGTGTTTCTCATATGACGGCAAACACCAGATTCTGGATGATATTTCCTTTTCGGTTAACAAGGGCGAAACCATTGCCTTTGTAGGACATACAGGTTCGGGGAAATCTTCGATTATCAATGTCCTCATGCGTTTTTATGAATTTCAGTCAGGCCGAGTTCTCTTGGATGGTGTGGATATTAGGGACTACAGCCAGCAAGAATTGAGAAAAAACATCGGTCTGGTCTTGCAGGATCCCTTCCTCTATCACGGGACTATCAAGTCCAATATCGCCATGTACCAAGATCTTAGTGATGAAGAGGTACAGGCTGCGGCTGCCTTTGTGGATGCAGATTCCTTTATTCAGGAGCTTCCACAGGGTTATGATGCACCTGTGTCTGAGCGTGGTTCGAGCTTTTCTACTGGACAGCGCCAGCTTCTTGCCTTTGCTAGAACTGTTGCCAGTCAGCCTAAAATCCTGATTTTGGATGAAGCGACAGCCAATATTGACTCTGAAACAGAAAGTTTGGTTCAAGATTCCCTAGCTAAAATGAGACAGGGACGGACAACAATTGCCATCGCTCATCGTCTTTCGACCATCCAGGACGCCAACTGCATTTATGTCTTGGACAAGGGGCGCATTATCGAGAGTGGAACCCATGAGGAACTCTTGGCCTTGGAAGGAACCTATCACAAGATGTATAGCTTACAGGCAGGGGCCATGTCATAAAGAAGAATTCCTCTAAATCACAGATTTCTTGCACCGCCTTTTCCATTTTGTGGTATAATGAAAAATGTTGACAAATAGTATAATAAAAACAAAGGAGAAACAGCATGCTGAAATGGGAAGACCTACCCGTGGAAATGCAATCAAGCGAGGTTAAGTCTTACTACCAGCTTGTCTCTAAAAGGAAGGGTTCGCTGGTTTTCAAGCGTTGCCTGGATTGGGTTCTGGCCCTGTTTTTGCTACTTTTGACTTCTCCCGTCTTTCTTATCTTGAGCATTTGGATCAAGTTGGATAGCAAGGGACCTGTCATTTACAAGCAAGAGCGCGTGACCCAGTACAACCGTCCGTTCAAGATTTGGAAGTTCCGTACCATGGTAACGGATGCGGATAAAAAAGGAAGTCTGGTGACTTCTGCCAATGATAGTCGTATTACCAAAGTGGGAAATTTCATTCGCCGTGTGCGCTTGGACGAACTGCCTCAGCTGGTCAATGTCCTTAAAGGCGAGATGTCTTTTGTCGGTACACGACCTGAGGTGCCACGTTACACCGAGCAGTATAGTCCTGAAATGATGGCGACCTTGCTCTTACCAGCCGGAATCACCTCTCCAGCTAGTATCAACTACAAGGATGAGGACACCATCATCAGTCAAATGACGGAGAAAGGTCTGTCAGTTGACCAAGCTTATGTAGAGCATGTCCTTCCTGAAAAGATGCGCTATAATCTTGCTTATCTCCGAGAGTTTAGTTTCCTTGGAGACATCAAAATCATGTTTCAAACCGTGTTTGAAGTGCTAAAATAAAGTAGTCATGAGAAAATGAGTACAGATAAAAGGAGCAAATCAATGCCAAATTACAATATTCCATTTTCACCACCCGATATTACCGAAGCTGAAATCGCTGAAGTAGCGGATACCCTGCGCTCTGGTTGGATCACAACAGGTCCGAAGACAAAAGAACTGGAGCGTCGCTTGTCTCAATACACACAGACACCTAAGACTGTCTGCCTCAACTCTGCGACAGCCGCTCTTGAGTTGATTTTACGTGTTTTGGAAGTGGGACCTGGAGATGAAGTCATTGTTCCAGCTATGACCTATACAGCTTCATGTAGTGTCATCACACACGTAGGAGCGACCCCTGTCATGGTGGATATCCAAGCAGATACGTTTGAGATGGATTATGACTTGCTTGAGCAAGCTATCACTGAGAAAACTAAGGTTATCATCCCAGTAGAGCTTGCAGGGATTGTTTGCGACTATGACCGTTTGTTCCAAGTCGTGGAGAAAAAACGTGACCTCTTTACAGCTGCTAGCAAGTGGCAAAAGGCCTTTAACCGTATTGTGATTGTCTCTGATAGTGCCCATGCTTTGGGATCTACTTACAAAGGACAACCAGCTGGTTCTATTGCTGACTTCACTTCCTTCTCTTTCCATGCTGTTAAGAACTTTACAACAGCTGAGGGAGGAAGTGCGACTTGGAAAGCCAATCCAGCGATTGACGACGAAGAAATGTACAAGGAATTCCAAATCCTATCCCTTCACGGTCAAACTAAAGATGCTCTTGCCAAGATGCAATTGGGTTCTTGGGAATACGATATCGTTACACCAGCCTACAAGTGCAACATGACGGATATCATGGCTTCGCTTGGTTTGGTACAATTGGACCGTTACCCAGCTTTGCTACAACGTCGTAAGGACATCGTGGACCGCTATGATCGTGGCTTTGAGGGTACTCGTATTCACCCACTTGCACACAAGACTGATACTGTCGAATCTTCACGCCACCTCTACATCACCCATGTAGAAGGAGCAAGTTTAGAAGAACGCAATCTTATCATCCAAGAATTGGCCAAAGCAGGAATTGCAAGTAACGTTCACTACAAACCGCTTCCGCTCTTGACAGCCTATAAGAATCTTGGCTTTGATATGGCAGATTATCCAAGATCCTATGCCTTCTTTGAAAATGAAATTACGCTTCCTCTTCACACTAAATTAAGCGATGAAGAAGTAGACTATATCGTTCAGACTTTGGTGAGAATTTCCGAAGAAATCCTCGGTTCTGGAAAAAAATCATAAAAAATCTTGACAAAAAGCGGACAATAGCATATAATATTCTCAACAAATCAGAAAAGTAACTATTTTTGATCTTCAGGGAGCCTGTGGTGATTGTGAACAGGTGGTTGAAAGTAGTGAAAGTGGGCTGATTTTAAAAATGAATTTGAAACAATGAAAATTCGGTGCGCACACCTTACAGTGCAACTTGTTGTTAGACAAGGTAGAGATGTAAAGGGGATAGTCCCTTTATAATTGAGGTGGCACCGCGTTACTAACGCCCTCACACAGAATCCAATCTGTGTGTGGGCTTTTTCATATCTTGAAATCAATACTGAAAGAGGAAAAATTTTATGACAACTAAAGGATATTTTGGACAATTTGGTGGTAGTTTTGTACCGGAGCCGATTCAGGCTTTGTTGGATGAGTTGGAAGTGACATTTGACAAGTACAAGGATGATCCAGAATTTTTGGCAGAATTTCGCCATTACTTGAAGGATTATTCTGGTCGCGAAACACCACTCTATTTTGCGGAAAGTTTGACAGAACACTTAGGTGGAGCTAAGATTTATCTTAAACGTGAAGACCTGAACCACCTTGGTTCTCACAAGCTCAACAACGTTTTAGGACAAATTCTTCTTGCTAAACGTATGGGCAAAAAACGTGTTATTGCGGAAACAGGAGCTGGTCAACACGGTGTTGCGACAGCAGCGGCTGCAGCCAAGTTTGGTATGGCCTGTGATGTCTACATGGGAGCAGAGGATGTGGAGCGTCAACGTCTCAATGTCTTCCGCATGGAGATGATGGGAGCGACTGTTCACGCGGTTGAAACGGGAACTCGAACTCTCAAGGACGCGGTCGATGCAGCCTTTGGAGCATGGATGAATGACCTTGAAGCCTTCTACGTTTTGGGATCTGCTGTAGGCCCTCATCCTTATCCTACCATTGTTCATGAATTCCAAAAGGTCATCAGTGAAGAATCTCGTCGTCAAATCTTAGAAAAAGAAGGACGCTTGCCAGACTACGTTATTGCCTGTGTAGGTGGTGGTTCCAATGCCATCGGTGCTTTTTCGCAGTATGTGGCTGATGAAGAAGTCAAATTGGTTGGGGTTGAAGCTGCTGGGCATGGGCTTGATACAGACAAGCACGCAGCAACTATGACAAAAGGTAGTGTCGGAATTGTTGACGGAATGAAAACCTATGCAGTCTTTAAGGAAGATGGAGAGCTGGCGCCAGTTTACTCTATCTCAGCTGGTTTGGACTATCCAGGGGTTGGCCCAGAACACGCCTACTTTAAAGATTCAGGTCGCGTGGAATATGTGGCAGCGACAGATGAAGAAGCTGTCCAAGCCCTGCTCCTTCTAAGCAAGACAGAAGGAATTATCCCAGCGATCGAAAGTTCGCACGCTATCGCAGAAGCGGTTAAACGTGCACCGAAACTTAGTAAGGATGACATTATCATCATCAATGTCTCTGGTCGTGGAGACAAGGACGTAGCTGCTATTGCAGACTACCTAGAAGCTAAAAAATAAAAGATGGAAAAATTACAGTCTTTTCTCTCACAGAGAGCTTGTGGTTGCTGGAAACAGGCAGAGAAAGCTGTAAGGTTGGGTCTATCTGAAACGAGAGAAGAAAACATAATTCTCAAGGGAGTGCCCTTTATCGCACAGCCTGTTATAGGAAAGTTCTGAGACAGGAATGAGAGATAGGAGAAATCCTATAATTGAGGTGGCACCGCGAATTTCGTCCTCACGCAAGTTATTTTGCGTGGGGATTTTTCATACAATCGCCACGGACTAGAAATAGAACTGAAAGGGAAATTACAATGGAACGAATCATTCATGGAGATGTTTTATCACCAATCTTGGCTTATATGCGCTTAAAAGGGCAACACAAGGTGATCTTAGAAAGTATTCCGAGAGACAAGGAAACCGCTCGTTTTTCTATCCTAGCCTATAATCCTGTTTTTGAGATTCAGTTTGAAAACGGAGTCCTTTATCAAAATGGTCAAGTGATTGATCGGGATCCTTTGGATTTCCTTTATGAAGTGACTCATAAGAGTCAGCACCATTCAGACCTCCCTTTTGGTGGGGGAGCCATTGGCTTTGTTGGTTACGATATGATTTCGCTCTATGAAGAAATCGGTCAAATCCCTGAAGATACCATTGGGACTCCAGACATGCATTTCTTCGTCTATGAGAGCTACATGGTCTTTGACCATAAGAAGGAAAAAATCCATGTCATCGAAGATGCTCTTTATAGCGAACGTAGTCAAGAAGATTTGGAAGCAGCCTTGAACCAAGTGCTGGAGGAATTACACATCCCTGCTTCAAATGAATTTGAAGACTTGGATCTATCTCCACTGGACTTCAAACCCCATATCGCCCCTCAGAAGTTTGAGCAAATGGTGGAAACCGCTCGTGACTTGATTCGTAATGGTGATATGTTCCAGTGCGTGCTCAGCCAGCGTTTCTCAGCAGAAGTTACTGGAAATCCATTTGACTTCTACAGAAATCTCCGCGTGACTAATCCTTCTAATTACCTCTATTTCTATGACTTTGGGGATTATCAAATCATCGGAGCTAGTCCTGAAAGTTTGGTTTCTGTCAAAAATGGCATCGTTACAACCAATCCGATTGCCGGTACACGACCAAGAGGAGCTACAGATGAAGAGGACAAGGCCTTGGCTACAGACCTCCTGTCCGATGAGAAGGAAACAGCAGAACATCGAATGTTGGTAGACTTGGGGCGTAATGATATTGGTCGCATCTCCGAAACGGCCAGTGTCCATGTTACCAAGTATATGGAAGTGGAGCTTTTCCGCTACGTCATGCATTTGACCAGTGTGGTCAAGGGGCGTTTGCTTCCCGAACTCACTGCCATGGATGCCTTGAAAGCAACACTTCCAGCTGGAACAGTTTCAGGAGCTCCAAAGATTCGAGCAATGAGACGTATCTATGAACTGGAAACAGAAAAACGGGGCGTATACGCAGGAGCAATCGGCTACTTGTCTGCGACTGGTGATATGGATTTCGCTATCGCTATTCGAACTATGATTCTCAAAAATCAAACAGCCTATGTGCAGGCTGGGGCAGGGATTGTCTATGACTCTATCGCTCAAAATGAATACCAAGAAACCATTAACAAGGCAAAATCTATGACTAGAATTGGAGAACTAAGACCATGATTTTATTGATTGACAACTATGATTCCTTTACCTATAACTTGGCCCAATACATCGGGAATTTTGCAGAAGTACAGGTCTTGAGAAATGATGATCCCAAGCTATATGAAGAAGCTGAAAAAGCAGATGGTCTGGTTTTTTCTCCTGGTCCAGGTTGGCCAGTTGATGCTGGAAAGATGGAAGACATGATTCGTGACTTTGCAGGTAAGAAGCCGATTCTAGGGATTTGTTTGGGTCACCAAGCCATTGCAGAAGTCTTTGGTGGGAAGCTAGGTTTAGCTCCC
>NZ_KQ970235.1:1231520-1273548 GCF_001579025.1 Streptococcus oralis | reverse complement strand
CCCAAAGTCATGCATGGGAAACAGAGCCATATCAGCTTTGAAGCGCCATCTGTTCTCTATCAAGATATTGAGGATGGTCGTCCGGTCATGCGTTACCACAGTATTTTGATTGAAAAAATGCCTGAAGACTTTGAAGTGACAGCTCATTCTACTGATGACCAAGCCATTATGGGAATTCAACACAAAACCCTTCCAATTTATGGCTTCCAGTACCATCCAGAGAGTATCGGAACGCCAGACGGCTTGTCTTCTATTCGGAATTTTATCGAGAAGGTTGTAAAGTGAGGAAACTAGGATGAAAGAGATTATTGAGAAATTAGCAAAATTTGAAAATTTATCAGGTGTGGAAATGACGGATGTCATTGAGCGTATCGTAACTGGACGTGTCACTGAAGCGCAGATTGCTTCTCTCCTCTTGGCCCTTAAGATGAAGGGGGAAACACCTGAAGAACGCACAGCCATTGCCCAAGTCATGCGAGGACATGCCCAACACATTCCAACTGAAATCCATGACGCTATGGACAACTGTGGTACAGGTGGGGACAAGTCTTTCAGCTTTAACATCTCTACAACTGCAGCCTTTGTCTTGGCTGGTGGTGGCATTCATATGGCCAAACATGGTAACCGCTCGATTTCTTCTAAATCGGGTTCGGCAGATGTCCTTCAAGCCTTGGGTATCAACCTAGACCTCAAACCAGCTGAACTAGGTAAGATTTTCGATAAAACTGGAATCGTTTTTCTCTTTGCCAAAAATATGCACCCAGCTATGAAATACATCATGCCAGCTCGTTTGGAGTTGGGAATTCCAACGATTATGAACTTGACTGGTCCCCTGATTCATCCAATGGCCTTGGAAACACAGCTTCTTGGAATTAGTCGTCCAGAACTGCTAGAAAGTACAGCTCAGGTATTGAAAAATATGGGTCGCAAACGTGCCATCGTGGTTGCTGGACCAGAAGGGCTTGATGAAGCTGGCTTGAACGGAACAACCAATATTGCTCTTCTTGAAAATGGCGAAATCACCTTGTCAAGCTTCACTCCAGAGGATTTGGGGATGAAACGCTACGCTATCGAAGATATTCGTGGAGGGAATGCTCAGGAAAATGCAGAAATTTTGCTTAGTGTTCTTAAAAACGAACCAAGTCCATTCTTGGAAACGACAGTTTTAAATGCAGGTCTTGGTTTCTATGCTAATGGTAAGGTAGCTAGTATCAAGGAAGGAGTTGCCTTGGCTCGTCAAGTGATTGCTAGTGGCAAGGCCCTTGAAAAACTCAGACTGTTACAGGAGTACCAAAAATGAGTCAGGAATTTTTAGCACGAATCTTGGAGCAGAAGGCGCGTGAAGTCGAGCAAATGGAGCTGGAGCAAATCCAGCCCTTGCGCCAGACCTATCGCTTGGCAGAATTTTTGAAGAATCATCAAGACCGCTTGCAGGTGATTGCAGAAGTCAAGAAAGCTAGCCCTAGTCTGGGAGATATCAATCTCGATGTAGATATTGTGCAACAGGCCCAGACTTATGAAGCAAACGGCGCAGTAATGATTTCTGTTTTGACAGATGAAGTTTTCTTTAAAGGGCATTTGGATTATTTACGTGAGATCTCCAGTCAGGTAAACATTCCAACGCTCAACAAGGACTTTATCATCGATGAAAAGCAAATCATCCGTGCTCGCAATGCCGGCGCGACAGTTATCTTGCTCATCGTTGCGGCCTTGTCAGAAGAACGCCTCAAGGAACTGTATGATTACGCGACAGAGCTTGGTCTGGAAGTCTTGGTGGAGACCCACAATCTAGCTGAACTAGAGGTGGCCCACAGACTGGGTGCCCAGATTATTGGGGTTAATAACCGCAACTTGACCACCTTTGAAGTCGACTTGCAGACCAGTGTAGACTTGGCCCAGCACTTTGAGGAAGGTCGCTATTACATTTCTGAATCTGCCATTTTCACAGGGCAGGATGCGGAACGAGTAGCACCATACTTTAACGGAATTTTGGTGGGAACAGCTCTCATGCAGGCAGAAGATGTAGCCCAGAGAATCAAGGAGTTGCAGATTGACAAAGGTTAAGATTTGTGGCCTATCGACCAAAGAAGCGGTAGAGACAGCTGTTTCAGCAGGGGCAGACTACATTGGTTTTGTCTTTGCACCTAGTAAAAGGCAGGTGACCTTGGAAGAGACCGCAGAGCTGGCAAAGCTCATTCCTGCTAATGTTAAAAAGGTTGGTGTATTTGTTTCACCAAGTCGAGCAGAATTGCTAGAAGCAATTGACAAAGTTAGCTTGGACTTGGTTCAAGTTCATGGTCAGGTGGCAGATGAGTTGTTTGAAGATTTGCCTTGTAGCAGTATTCAGGCCGTGCAGGTGGATGGAGAGGGGCATGTCCCCAATTCTCAGGCGGATTATCTCCTCTTTGATGCCCCTGTGGCTGGGAGTGGCCAGACCTTTGACTGGGGTCAACTGGATACGACAGGACTAGCTCAGCCCTTCTTTATCGCAGGTGGGCTTAATGAAGACAATGTAGCAAAAGCAATTCAACACTTTACTCCCTATGCAGTAGATGTATCAAGTGGAGTGGAGACGGATGGACAAAAAGATCATGAAAAGATTAGAAGATTTATAGAGAGAGTAAAGCATGGCATATCAAGAACCAAATAAAGATGGATTTTATGGAAAATTCGGCGGACGTTTCGTCCCAGAGACATTGATGACAGCAGTTTTGGAGTTGGAGAAGGCCTACCGTGAAAGTCAGGCAGACCCAAGTTTCCAAGAGGAATTAAACCAACTTTTGCGCCAGTATGTAGGACGTGAAACTCCTCTTTACTATGCAAAAAACTTGACCCAGCATATCGGTGGAGCCAAGATTTATCTCAAACGGGAAGACCTCAACCATACAGGGGCCCACAAGATTAACAATGCCTTGGGACAAGTTCTTCTGGCTAAACGCATGGGCAAAAAGAAAATTATCGCTGAAACGGGTGCTGGTCAGCACGGTGTGGCAACTGCAACAGCTGCAGCCCTCTTTAACATGGAATGTACCATTTACATGGGTGAGGAAGATGTCAAACGCCAAGCCCTTAATGTCTTTCGTATGGAGCTTTTGGGAGCTAAGGTTGAGGCTGTGACAGATGGTTCGCGCGTGCTCAAGGATGCGGTTAATGCAGCCCTTCGTTCATGGGTGGCTAATATCGATGATACTCACTATATCCTTGGTTCTGCCTTGGGACCTCATCCTTTCCCAGAAATCGTTCGTGACTTCCAAAGTGTCATTGGTCGAGAAGCCAAACAACAGTACCGTGACTTGACAGGCCAAGCCCTACCAGATGCCCTAGTAGCCTGTGTTGGTGGTGGTTCGAATGCCATCGGCCTTTTCCATCCATTTGTAGAAGATGAGTCAGTAGCTATGTATGGAGCTGAAGCAGCAGGGCTTGGTGTGGATACAGAGCATCACGCAGCGACCTTGACCAAGGGTCGTCCGGGTGTTCTCCACGGTTCGCTTATGGATGTGCTCCAAGATGCACATGGTCAAATTCTTGAAGCCTTCTCTATCTCAGCAGGTTTGGACTATCCTGGTATCGGTCCAGAACATTCACACTACCACGATATCAAACGTGCCAGCTATGTTCCTGTGACGGACGAGGAAGCCTTGGAAGGATTCAAACTCTTGTCTCGCGTGGAAGGGATTATCCCAGCCTTGGAATCTAGCCATGCCATTGCCTTTGCAGTGAAATTGGCCAAAGAACTTGGACCAGACAAGTCTATGATTGTCTGCCTATCCGGTCGTGGGGACAAGGATGTGGTTCAAGTCAAAGACCGCTTGGAAGTAGATGCAGCAAAGAAGGGAGAAGCCCATGCCTAAGACTTTAACAGAAAAATTGAACGCTATCAAAGCAACGGGCAAGGGAATTTTTGTTCCTTATATCATGGCTGGAGACCATGAGAAAGGTCTGGATGGTCTCGGTGAAACAATCCACTTTTTAGAAGATTTGGGTGTTTCAGCTATTGAAGTGGGCATTCCCTTTTCAGACCCTGTTGCAGATGGACCTGTGATCGAAGAAGCAGGCTTGCGCAGTCTAGCTCACGGAACTTCTACCCAGGCTTTGGTTGAAACCTTGAAAACCATTCAGACTGAGGTGCCGCTTGTCATTATGACCTACTTTAATCCCCTCTTTCAGTATGGTGTTGAGAACTTTGTCAAAGATTTGGCAGATACAGCTGTTAAGGGCTTGATTATCCCAGACCTGCCTCATGAGCATGCCAACTTTGTAGTGCCCTTTTTGGTAGACACAGATATCGCCTTGATTCCCCTAGTTAGTTTGACCACAGGACTTGAGCGCCAAAAAGAGTTAATCAAGGGAGCTGAGGGATTTGTCTATGCCGTTGCCATCAATGGGGTGACAGGGAAGTCAGGAAATTACCGTGCAGACTTGGACAAGCACTTGACACAATTGCATCAAGTATCTGACATCCCTGTCTTGACAGGCTTTGGTGTATCTAGCCAGGCTGATGTAGAACGCTTTAATGCGGTGTCAGATGGCGTTATCGTCGGTTCGAAAATAGTAAAAGCCCTCCACCAAGGAGAGCCGATTGAGGATTTTATCAAACAAGCAGTAGCTTACCAAAAATAATCAAACAAGCAGCAAGTAAGAGGAAAGGCACAAAAGGAAGTCTTTCCTTTTTCTTTTGCAGGATAAAGACTAAAATCCCTGTTGCAGAAGCAAACTGGATCAAGATGAGCAACTCTGTCACACTAAAGACGAGAGCACAAGAAGCCAGAAAGAGAAAATCCCCTGCGCCCATGCGGATATCGATAAAATGAGCCAAAATTCCAAGGATAAGAAAGAAGACCATGACCAGATTCCAACCACAGAAAGCCATGAGGATTAGGTGAAACGTCAGCCAGACCAGCAAGGGATATTCCTGATGGAGAAGGTCGTAGATGCCTAAGGTCAAGCCAGCAGTGATTAGGATGACTTGACCCAAGGAAATCCAGCCCCATGACCAAGCTAGAAAGAGGATTCCTAAGCCGAGTTCAAAGAGGGCATACCAGAATGGATAGCGAGCCTTGCAGTAGCGACAGCGAAAGCGATTGAAGACCTGCGAAAGGATAGGAATCAAATCTAGCGGACGCAAGCGAGTCTGACAGGAATTGCAGTGGCTAGCTGGTCGAATAATGGATTGCTCAGGAAAACGGTCAATGACCAAACCTAAGAAAGAAGCGAGAATGCTCCCGACAAGAAAAAAATAAAGATCAATCATACTTATCTATTCGTAAAAAATAGGAGAAGTAGTATAATAAAGAAACATTGATAAGATGGTGAGGAAATAGATGACAATTCGTTTTGAAGAAAATGTGAGTACAGAAAACGCTCAGCTCGTATGCCAATGGTCCAACTCCCTTGGCCAAGCTTTTCAAGAACAATGGATGGGACCAATGATTCCTTTTCCCTTAACAATTCAAATCCTGCAAGATTTGGAAGGAATCTTTTCAATCTTTGATGGACAAGAGTTTGTAGGGCTTATCCAGAAAATCAGACTAGAAGACAGGAATCTTCATATCGGGAGATTTTTTATCAACCCCCAGAAGCAGGGGCAAGGATTAGGTAGCCAGGCTTTAAGGAAATTTGTTAGTTTGGCCTTTGAAAATGAAGACATAGATACTGTCTCTCTAAATGTCTACGAGGCAAATCAAACAGCTTACCAGCTTTACCAAAAAGCAGGATTTGAAATCGTTCAAATAGTTGAAGTACCTATACGAAAATACATCATGAAAAAGGGCAGATAACAGTCACGGGGGACTAGAGTCCCAAGGATTTTCAAGGATAAGGAAGTTATCTTTCAAAGTTAGAAACAAGACTTCTATGATTTCTTAGATAGAGGAGATAAACATGTCGAGACCTAGAAAAATACGAATCTTGCTTGCTCCTGTACTTGCCTTAGTTGTTGGTATCACTCTTTATTTTCAGTATCAAAGCCACCAAGAACGGTTCCAATTAAAAACCTCCTTTGAAGAAAAGGACACTATAGCTGTCTTACAACGTTTAATGGATTCAGGGAAATATGCGTCTGACATGCGTAAAGCAGGCTATATTGTTCCTCCCGACGGTGCTATCCGCTTGGATGGAGGAATTGACTCTATAGGGATAAAAGGAGACATCGATTTGAAAATGTTGAATCCTAGTAGGGATGAAGTCTCGGTTTTATTTGAAACAATGGTAAATGAGGAAAAAATAAATGTCTACTATATTTTAGACAATCAATTAACCCTGAAACGTAGATACTATTCTCATATTAGGAATCAAAATAAAGAAAGTGTGAACATCTCTCAAGCCGATTGACAGTTCCTTTTAAGGAAGATACGGAATCGTTTTTAGGGTCCTATCTACAAAAAAAGAGGACATTTACGGTCCTCTTTTTGACTACTATAATGAAAAGGTCAATTAACGTTTAGCCTTATTTTTCATCTTTGTGAAGCATGTTTTTCACACCTTCAATAGCGCCTTCGACAGCGTCTTTAGCATCTTCAGCAACTTCTTTTACTTTAGAAACAACTTTTTCAGCTGTTCCTTCTTTTTCCATTTTTTCATCGCCGATCATTTTGCCGACACCTTCTTTAATGGAACCTTTTGCTTGGTTTAATTTTTCTTCTGTTGACATGATTCTGCCTCCTTTAAATTGATTGATTTTGACAAGATAAATTAGTGTACGCGAGCATTTTCCTTTGTTTCGCCTTTAACGGCTTCAACACCTTCGCCTACTTTTTCTTGAACAGCAGCAACACCTGAACCGATACCAGATTTCACTTTTTCAAATTGTTCTGAAGCAAATTCTCCTGTTGAAGAAGCCACGTCAGTTACTCGGTCTTGGAGGCTAACTGAATCTGCTTCATGCTGTTCCTTCGTTTTGATATCAACAACATTCACATTGACTTCAACAACTTCTAGATCCGTCATTTTTGTAACTTGTGATACGACAACATCTTTGATTTCTTTGTACAAAGCAGGGACATTCTTTTGGTACTCAACAACAATGTTCAAGTCAACTGCAACTTGTTCTTTCCCAACTTCAACATTGACACCATGAGTGACATTATCTGTATTGATAATTTTTTCTGTTAGATTAGAGAAGAATCCTCCATCCACATCCAAAAGTCCAGGTACTTTTTCAAGTGAAAGACCAATGATTTTTTGGATGACTTTGTCTTCATAAGTGAGTTCCCCTTTAACATTTTGAGAAACAACAGCAACATCTTTTTTTCTACATTTTTATCTACGTTTGACATACGAGACTCCTTTATTTATTTAAATATTTTTCCTTAACATAGTATCCAGCAAATGCTCCTAGGGCTCCACAAATTAGTACAAATAGTGTTTTGAAAAAGCCAAAGGATAAGATAAAGCAAGCGAGAATGACACCTACTAGACCTGCAATGATTGGATACTGGTATTTTTTAAACCATTCCATTTTTTACTTCCTTACTTTACACGACTAACAGTCTTTTTGGTCGTTTTTGGAGGTTCAAATTCTTTCACTTTAACTTCAAGTTTTACCTCACGTTCAATACCAAAGAACTGCTTTAATCCATGAGTTATTTCATTCTGAATGACTAGACATCGATTTGAGATGTTGTCTGAAGGAAGAATTTTCCCTTCTACAGTAACGAAACATTTATTTTTGCGGCTATTTACATGGACCGTTGGTTCTTTCATCAACTGATGATCAATGACCAAACATCGAACAAAGCCTTCGATAGCTGAATTTTTTAGTTTTAATGTATCTTCTTGAGTTTCTAATTGAATCTCTAGATATTGCTTAGGATAAAAGAGTATCACTAACATTGAAATTAAAACTAAAACAGATAGGACAAGTGTCCCCCAAAAGACATATCTAGCAATCAGGAATTCAGCGTAGAGTTCTCTCCAACTGAATAAGTGGATATCTAAATCACTGACCTGATGATAATCTATGAGAATAGGAAGGAAAATAGCCAAGATTAAAATACAGAAAATAAGTAACAATATTTTCTTTGATTTTGACATATTAAATCCTTTCAAATGAAAAGCTTTAAACCATAATTTTACCCGTCTACAGTATTCAAAATTATGGCTTATCACTTTGAATTTCTTATTAGGTAATGCTTATTTTTTACCAAATAGAAATGAAACGACTGCAACAACAATCACTGCACCTACGATTGACGGAATAATAGCCATTCCAGCCAATGAAGGTCCCCAGCTACCTAGAAGTGATTGCCCTACAGATGAACCGATAAGACCTGCAAAGATATTTGCAATCAATCCCATTGAACCACCTTTTTTAGTGATTGCACCTGCGATGAGACCAATAAGACCTCCTACAATAATGGACCACAACATAGTGTATCCTCCTTTTCTATTTCTAAATCAAAGAGTCAATTTCTTTGATTGAACTAATTATATACTATCTCAACTTGGAAACATAATAGTTCGTCTTAAAAACCGTACTGTAAACATGTACTTTAGATACAGATAAATAAGAAAAGCTTGATGCTACTGAGTTTCTAGGTGATGAAGCGAGTCTTTTCATAGCAAGCTAAAGTCGTTGTAAGAGGATAAATACACTCTATGTGGTATAATTGCATGAAGATTGAAAGACAATCCTTTAGTTTATTACAAAGAAAGAAAAGCTATTCATGAGAGATTTATTATCGAAAAAAAGTCACAGACAATTAGAATTATTAGAATTACTATTTGAAAACAAACGCTGGTTTCATATTTCGGAACTAGCAGAATTATTGCACTGTACAGAACGTTCTGTAAAAGATGACTTGTCCCATGTCAGGTCTTCTTTTCCTGACTTGCTATTTCATTCCTCAACAAACGGCATCCGTATCATTAATACCGATGATAGTGATATTGAGATGGTCTATCATCATTTTTTTAAGCATTCAACCCACTTTTCAATTTTAGAATTTATCTTCTTTAATGAAGAATGTGATACTGATAGTATTTGCAAAGAGTTTTATATTAGTTCTTCCTCTCTTTACCGTATCATCCGTCACATTAATAAAATTATTAAGAAACAATATTGTTTTGAAATTAGCCTCAATCCAGTTCGAATCACTGGAAATGAGATTGATATCCGTTACTTTTTTGCCCAGTATTTTTCAGAAAAATATTATTTCCTTGAATGGCCCTTTGAAGATTTTTCTCAAGAACCCTTGTCTCAATTATTGGAATTAGTCTATAAAGCAACTTCTTTCCCGATGAATTTATCAACTCATAGAATGTTAAAATTACTTCTGGTTACAAATTTATATCGCATAAAGTTTGGTCATTTCATGGAAGTTGAGAGAGACTCTTTTAACAATCAATTGTTAGAGTCTTTCATGCAGGCAGAAGGAATCGAAGAGATTGTAGCGAGCTTTGATTCTGAATATCAGATTTCTCTGAATAAAGAAGTGATAAGTCAACTGTTTGTATCCTATTTTCAAAAAATGTTTTTCATAGATGAAGAAGTATTTCTGAACCATGCAAAAACAGACAGCTATGTAAAAAAATCGTATCAGTTATTGGGAGATCTAGTAGACCAGGTATCAAGAGAGTATAATCTCCAAGTAGACAATAAAGACAATCTGATTTGGCATATGCACAATACGGCACATCTGCATCGCCAGGAATTATCAACAGAGTTTATCCTATTTGATCAAAAAGGCAATACAATCAAGAACTTTCAAAATATTTTCCCTCGATTTGTTTCAGAGGTGAAGGAAGGGATTGAACACTATCTAGAGGCTTTGGATATGGATCGTAGTTCAATGAAAGTCAATCATTTGACCTATACTTTTATCACCCATAGCAAACACTTGGTGCTAAATCTTTTACAAAACCAACCTAAATTAAAGGTTTTGGTCATGAGTAATTTTGATCAGTATCATGCAAAATCCATAGCAGAGACACTTTCTTACTATTGCAGCAACAATTTTGAACTGGAGGTCTGGAGTGAATTAGAGTTATCACTTGATGCTCTAAAAGAATCACCATACGACATCATTATTTCTAATTTTATTATTCCTCCTATTGAAAATAAGAGACTGATCTATTCCAATAATGTCAATACAGTCGCTCTCATCTCTTTGCTTAACGCAATGATGTTCATTCGACTAGACGAGTAACTAAGAATAACAAAAAAGCCTTGACTCCAAGGCTTTTTCCTGTTGTTTAGATGCCCCCTGCATGAATTTGTAAGAACTTTTCATATTGAAAATAAACAAAAATGTTGAAATATAAACGATTTTTGGAAGATACTTGGAATAATTTTGAATGTGATTATTTCAAAACGCGGCAAAAGTGGGGCAAAAACAAATTAACGAAAAAAATATCGAGTTCGTGCATCAAGTAAATGATAAATTGCAAGAATAAGTGCAACATTTACTCGAACTCATCCTCTAGAGCTTCACCAGCAGTTCTGTAAGCTAAACATTTTCGTGGTCGGTGATTGATATCATATAAAGCCTTGGTTCCCAAAGCTTTTTTATGTTATAAACTCATTAAAATAACTCCCAGTTAGATGTGGAATATTTTTTATTCTGTGTCATATAAAAATAAATAAAATGAATGGCTATAGCTAGAGCTAAAATGGTTGTTATACTCACTACTATTATAGGATTAGAAGCAAAGATTAAAGAGAGAATCAAGGCAGCCAGATAGAGTGTCGCTTGGACACAGTAGTAACTTTTCGAATAGCGAAGATAGTGTTTGTTATAGGGCCCATTTACTAGGACAGCAACTTGGAAGAGGCCAAATCCGATATAAGAGAAGATGGTTGCAAAGAGAAGATTAGCTTCAGGATTCAGAAGAAAACTCATCGAAACAGTCATCATCATAAGTCCAATGAAAATAGGATAGTGACTGTAAATTAGAAATAGTCCCTTTTGATTAGATTTTTCATCAATAGCATGGTCGAATTGACCAAAATAAAACAAGAACAGAGAAAGTATAATAATGAAATAAAGAACCGAATAAATCGAGAAATTCTCGATTGTAAAGAAGTTAGCTAGCCCCATAATCACCTCTCCAAACGTAATAATGACAAGAAGGGAGATGCGCTCGATTAAATGGGGGAGATTTACCTGGAAATGCTCATCTTTACTAAGCGAGATAATTGGCATAATAAATATTAGCAGAGTACTAGCAATAAAGATATAGACTCCAACGTAAATAGGAAGAAGAGCTGCTAGATAGACTCCTAAACTTCCTAGACCTGTTATCCATAGAAAACCTTTGATACTTTCCCGATTAACATTATCGGTTGATTTTCTAAAAAATTCAACCAAATATTGAAAAAATAAGGTAAGGGTTAATGTACCAATAGCCCAACAGAAATAATGAAAATATTGTTGCCAACTATGTCCAATCATATTGGATACAAAGAGTAAAAGTCCCATGTTGATAAACATGATTAGCATGTTAAATAAAGAGTTCTTTCCATAGCGATTGGTATAAACGGTTTGAATCATCCAGGAATTGATGATAACCAAGACAGATATGAAAAAATCAAGTAAAGAATTCCAAGTCAAAATACCGTTATGAAGATGGTGAATTAAAGCAGTTGCTTTTGAAATTGCAAAAACAAAAACTAGGTCATAAAAAAGTTCTGAAAATTCTACACGTTTGTGTTTAATAAGAGTTGTCATCTTAAGGCCTTTCTACTTTAGAAGTACAATTTATTATAACAGAAAATGGTAATGAGAGAAAAGGAGATGCTTAAATGACTTCATGTGGCGCGAATTGTCAAAACCTTGACCTCTTTTTTCATTTACTTGTCGGTTTCTGTTTTGTAAAATAGTCTCATAAATCAAATGAAATAAAGAGGAAATCATTATGTCAAATAAAAGTCACTCAAATTCGTGCGAGTAAATACCAAAGAATTATGAATAAGTATGGACAAACAGTTGGTAGAAATTTTCTTGGTAGATTGAATACTGGGATTCATCAGAGCATCCAAATGGCAATTGTCGACAAAGTTCTAATAGATGATTTTACACAACATGTCGAATTATTTTCATCCAAAGAACAACAGATGACAGAAGAGAAATATTTACATACAGAAAAGGACGATCTGGATTTACTTTTAGCAGTAAGGAGAAAATTTTTGAAGAATTTAATCAAATTAGATATGTCTGGAAAGATTGCTCATAAAAAAATGTGGGGCAAATCAGTTATAGACAAGCAAAAAAGCCTTGATTCCAAGGCTTTTCCTGTTGTATTTAGATGCCCCCTGCAGGGCTCGAACCTGCGACCCATAGATTAAGAGTCTACTGCTCTACCAACTGAGCTAAGGAGGCAAAGAAAAAGCTGTATTGGTGCCGAAACTTCACGGTTTGTATTGAACCCGCGCAATTAAGCAGGTGGGCAACTCGCTCTAACTGAAGCTGTTTCCGTGTGAGACGGCCTACATGCTGTTAGAAGACTTTTGTTTCCCTAAAAATACAAAAAATAGTCGGTCAACACTTAAGTGTGAAGTCGTACACCACAGCGTTTCTATATTTATATGATACCACTTTTTTAAAAATTCAAGAGGAAAAATTATTTTTTTGAAAAGGATTTCACAAGTTTCTTAATTTATCAATGGTTTCCTTGCGTTGAGCTAAGGCCCGTTCGTACTTGCCAGTATCTTCTGGAGAGAAGTAGTGATGATCTCGAATTTTTTCTGGCAAATAGTCTTGATTGACCCAGTTTCCAGGATAGTTGTGCGGATAGAGATAGTTTTGCGCATTCCCTAGTTCCTTGCTACCACTGTAGTGGCCATCGCGCAGGTGTCGAGGTATAGGCAAATGCCCTGATGTTTTGAGATCAGCCAGAGCCTTGTCCATAGCGACGTAGGCTGAGTTGGACTTGGGTGAAAGTGCCAAATCAATCACGACATTGGCGATGAGGATGCGAGCTTCTGGGAAGCCAATCTTTTGAGCAGCATCTAGAGCAGTTACAGTATGAATCTGGGCTTCAGGATTGGCTAAACCGATATCTTCATAAGCGATAACGGTCAAGCGACGAGCGAGACTAGGAAGATCCCCAGCCTCAATCAAGCGGGCAGCGTAGTGGAGACTGGCATCTACATCCGAGCCACGGATGGACTTTTGCAGGGCTGAGAGGACATCGTAGTGACCGTCCCCATCTTTATCCATGGTAATGTAACTTCGCTGCAGGCTATTTTCCATGATATCAAGCGTGATGTGGCGAATGCCCTTGTCATTTTCAGGGGTAGAGAGAACAGCCAGATCCAGCGAGTTAAAGGCAGAACGCAGGTCTCCATTGGTAGATGTTGCGATAAAATCAAGGGCATCCTCATCTAATTCAACTGGGAAATCAAAGCCACGTTCAGGGTCGATTAGAGCAATTTGAATCGCTCCTTTAACATCTTGATTGGACAAGGGTTCCAATTCAAAAATCTGAACACGACTGCGAATGGCTGGAGTGACAGAAAAGAAAGGATTTTCAGTCGTAGCCCCAATCATGATGACCAGACCACTTTCTAAGAGTGGTAGAAGAAAGTCTTGCTTGGTTTTATCTAGTCGGTGAATCTCGTCCAGTAGCAGAACCAGTCCTCCAGAAAATTTAGCTTCTTCCGCGATTTCTTGCAGTCGCTTTTTACTATCGACTGTCGCATTAAAGGTCCGAAAGGCATACTTGGTGGTCCCAGCGATAGCTGAGGCGATACTGGTTTTGCCGATTCCTGGAGGTCCGTAGAGAATCATGGAGGACAGACGATTGGCTTCCACCATGCGACGGATAATTTTTCCAGGTCCGACTAGATGCTCCTGACCGATGACCTGGTCAATGGTTTTCGGGCGCATGCGAAGCGCGAGATTGTCTGGCATAGCAGTCCTTTCTAACATGGATTTTCTGATGTATATGTGGTAAGATGGTAGTATCTATTTTAGCATATTTCCGAGCAATCGGGGCGATTAAAGAGTCGCATAGAAAGAGGACAAAATGGCAACATACGGATTTTTAGATGTTTTAGAGGAAGAATTGGACAAGAACTTTCCTTTTGATTTTGAGATTAGTTGGGACAAGCGCAATCACGCGGTAGAAGTGAGTTTTCTACTAGAGGCGCAAAACGCTGCAGGAGTTGAGATGGTGGATGAGGACGGAGAAGTTTCGTCAGACGATATTCTCTTTGAAGAAGCAGTCCTTTTCTACAATCCTGCAAAGTCAACGGTTAATGCAGAAGACTATTTGACGGTCATCCCTTACCTGCCTAAAAAAGGATTTTCTCGTGAATTTTTAGCTTATTTTGCCCTTTTCCTCAAAGATACTGCCGAGGTTGGACTGGATGCCCTTATGGACTTTTTGGAAGACCCAGAAGCAGAAGAATTTGTCATGGAATGGAATCAAGAAGTCTTTGAAGAAGGAAAAGTCGGTTTGGAAGAAGGAGAATTTTACCCTTATCCGAGATACTAGGAAACTTTAAAAATAAGGAATTCAAAGAGGAGAGAGCATGTTAGAGAAAATCAAACAAATTTTTATGAGAAAGTCAGATAAATCTGAGTTTTCTTCCTCTTCTCTTCCTCGCAATCGCTTTGCGGATCTAGATTTCGAGCAAGTATTGAAGTCTGGAACTCGTCGCCTTGTCGATGAGGAGGGGCGCTATGCAGAAGATGGTACAGTCACAGAACTTGAATTTCCTGAAGACTTTTCGGAATTTGAATTTCTAGTTGGTTTTAAGACGGAAGAGGAAGACCAGTTTCAGCAACTATTAGCTCGTTTAAATAGTATTGACAATGCTATTCAGTCCTATTTGGAAAGCGAGATGCAGCAGCCTATTCCCCAGTATGCCAAGGATCTAGGCTATACTCAGAAGAAGTGGGAGAAAACCTTTTACTTTCATCCTTGGATATTAAGTTTTGAGGAAAGTCCGCCTAATCTTCGCTATGTTGCAGATTATGTAAATGATGAGTTTACGGTTTATTTTGCTAAAAAACATGGTAGATGGCGGGCGTACTGGGATGCAGAGTGTCAAAATGTAATTGAAGAAAGCTAGCTAGGGGTTTTCTATAGAGTAGTAGTTATGATAAGAAAAGGTCATCATCATGGAATTATTGGATAAACACTTGGATTTTACGGGTTGTAAAATTGCCCTCTTTTGTGGAGATAAGCTACTGACCATCTTGCGTGATGACAAGGAAAATATCCCTTGGCCCAATATGTGGGAGTTGCCAGGTGGCGGACGAGAGGGCGATGAAAGTCCTTTTGAGTGCGCGGCGCGTGAAGTTTACGAAGAATTAGGAATTCATCTGACTGAGGATTGCCTGCTTTGGAGTAAGGTGTACCCAAGTATGCTTTTTGAGGGGAAGGAATCCGTCTTTCTAGTTGGAAAATTGGATCAGGAACAGTTTGACAAGATTGTCTTTGGTGATGAAGGGCAGGGCTACAAACTGATGGGCATTGACGAGTTTCTTGGCTCAGATAGGGTTGTACCCCAGTTGCAGGATAGGGTGAGGGATTATTTGGAGAGAGACTATGATTAGACTTGAACGAGCAGGAGCAGAGGATTTAGAAACCGTAATTGCAATTCAAAGGGCTAGCTTTAAGGCAGTCTATGAGAAATACCAAGACGAATACGATCCTTATCTGGAGGACCGTGAACGAATTAAGTGGAAACTAGTCGAGCGTCCCAATAGCTATTACTACTTTGTAAAAAAAGATGAAGAAAACATCGGATTTTTACGAGTTCAGACCAATGACGAGTTAACGAAAGCTTGGTTGGGGACCGCAGCGGTTTTGCCCCAGTATCAAGGAAAAGGTTATGGTTCTGAGGGATTGAGATTACTGGAAAAGGAATTTCCAACGATTAAACAGTGGGACTTGTGTACGGTATTACAGGATGCGGTCATGGTCGCCTTTTATGAGAAAAATGGCTACCGTCAAACCCATATCGAGCCTGAAAAAGAAGGTATGGATATGGTTTACATGAAAAAATGGATTGACAAATAGAAAGGATGGTTCGGTTACATTTCTAAACTGAACCCGCCCTAAACACTGTGCCAAAAGGATAAACGTCTCTTAGACACAAGCGTCTTCGGAGAGTTTCCTATTTTGGCTTTGTGTTTTACGGGCTTGGTATCTTAATTATGGAAACATGGCAAGAGTTAAAAGTTACAGTGAAGCGTGAGGGGGAGGAGCTGGTCTCCAATCTCTTGATTGAGCTGGGGGCGCAAGGTGTTGCGATCGAAGACAGTATGGACTATGTGGGGAATGTGGATCGCTTCGGTGAGATTTTCCCAGAGGTCGAGCAACAAGAAGAAATCGTAGTGACCGCCTACTATCCAGATACGATTGATGTGGCAGTGGTTGAGGCGGATTTGCAGGCACGTCTCCTAGAATTAACTGAGTTTATGGATTTGGGAGAAGTCAAGATGGGGACGACTGCCTTGGCTGAGGAAGACTGGGCAGACAACTGGAAGAAATATTATGAACCAGCTCGTATTACTCATGACTTGACCATCGTGCCGTCTTGGACGGACTATGAGGCGACTGCGGGAGAAAAGATTATCAAGCTGGATCCTGGTATGGCCTTTGGTACGGGTACTCATCCAACGACCAAGATGAGCCTTTTTGCCTTGGAGCAGGTTCTTCGTGGTGGCGAAACGGTGCTGGATGTAGGAACTGGTTCAGGTGTCCTTTCTATTGCCAGCACACTTCTTGGCGCTAAGGAAATTTTCGCCTATGACCTGGATGATGTGGCGGTTCGGGTGGCTCAGGAAAATATCGAGCTCAACCCTGGCATGGAAAACATCCATGTTGCTACTGGAGATTTGCTCAAGGGTGTGGAGATTGAAGCAGATGTCATTGTGGCCAATATCTTGGCGGATATTCTCATTCATCTGACAGACGATGCTTATCGTTTGGTCAAGGACGAAGGCTACCTCATCATGAGTGGCATTATCAAGGACAAGTGGGATATGGTGCGCGAGTCAGCTGAGTCAGCTGGATTTTTCCTTGAAACCCACATGATTCAAGGGGAATGGAATGCCTGTGTCTTTAAGAAGACTAAGGATATTTCAGGTGTGATTGGAGGCTAGCATGCAGCAGTATTTTGTCAAGGGCAGTGCAGTCTCTCCTGTCACTATTGAGGACAAGGAAACCAGCAAGCATATGTTTCAGGTCATGCGCTTGAAAGAAGATGATGAGGTGACCTTGGTCTTTGATGATGGTATCAAGCGTTTGGCGCGCGTGCTGGATGTGGAAAAACGTCAGTTTGAGTTGGTCCAAGAGTTAGCTGACAATGTGGAACTACCAGTTCAAGTAACCATCGCATCAGGCTTTCCCAAGGGAGACAAGCTGGAGTTTATTACTCAGAAAGTAACAGAACTAGGCGCTAGCCAAATCTGGGCCTTTCCTGCCGATTGGTCAGTTGCCAAATGGGACGGCAAGAAACTAGGCAAGAAAGTTGAAAAACTGGAAAAAATCGCCCTTGGAGCAGCAGAGCAAAGCAAGCGTAATCTGGTTCCAAGTATCCAGCTTTTCGAGAAAAAAGCAGATTTTCTAGCCCAACTGGCCCAGTTTGACTCTATCGTAGTGGCCTATGAAGAGTTAGCTAAAGAAGGAGAAACCGCTGCTCTCTTACAAGCAGTCACTGGTCTTGAAAAAGGAGCCAAATTGCTCTTTATCTTTGGCCCAGAAGGCGGTCTCTCACCAGCAGAAATTGAAAGTTTTGAAGCTAAAGGAGCCGTCTTGGCAGGGCTTGGCCCTCGCATCTTGCGAGCAGAAACAGCCCCGCTTTATGCCTTATCAGCCATTAGTGTTTTATTAGAATTAGAGAAATAAGAGGAAGAATATGGAACAAAAACACCGTTCAGAATTTTCCGAAAAGGAACTTTGGGATTTAACAGCCCTATACCAAGACCGTGAGGATTTCTTGCGTGCAATCGAGAAAACGCGCGAAGACATCAATCAATTTAGCCGAGATTACAAGGATAATCTTCATACTTTTGAGGATTTTGAGAAGGCCTTTGCGGAATTGGAGCAAATCTACATTCAGATGAGTCATATAGGTAATTATGCCTTTATGCCTCAGACGACAGACTATAGCAATGAAGAATTTGCCAATATTGCCCAAGCTGGGATGGAATTTGAAACAGATGCCAGTGTAGCCTTGACCTTCTTTGACGACGCCTTGGTGGCAGCAGACGAGGAAGTCTTGGACCGTTTGGGTGAATTGCCTCACTTGACGGCAGCCATTCGTCAGGCTAAAATCAAAAAAGCCCACTATCTAGGGGCTGATGTGGAGAAGGCCTTGACAAATCTGGGTGAAGTCTTTTACAGTCCACAGGACATTTATACTAAGATGCGAGCTGGGGACTTTGAAATGGCTGACTTTGAAGCCCATGGAAAAATCTACAAAAACAGCTTTGTGACCTACGAAAACTTCTACCAAAACCACGAGGACGCTGAGGTTCGTGAGAAATCTTTCCGTTCTTTCTCAGAGGGACTTCGTAAGCACCAAAATACGGCTGCGGCAGCCTACTTAGCTCAGGTCAAGTCTGAAAAACTGTTGGCAGATATGAAGGGCTACGACTCGGTTTTTGATTATCTTCTAGCTGAGCAAGAAGTGGACCGTGCCATGTTTGACCGTCAGATTGACCTCATCATGAAGGACTTTGCGCCAGTTGCTCAGAGATACCTCAAGCATGTTGCCAAGGTCAATGGTCTTGAAAAGATGACCTTTGCAGACTGGAAATTGGACTTGGACAGCGCCCTTAATCCTGAAGTGACTATTGATGACGCCTATGATTTGGTCATGAAGTCAGTAGAACCTTTGGGACAAGAATATTGTCAGGAAGTTGCTCGCTATCAAGAAGAACGTTGGGTGGACTTCGCTGCTAACAGTGGCAAGGATTCTGGTGGGTATGCAGCTGATCCCTACCGTGTGCATCCATATGTCCTTATGAGCTGGACAGGTCGTTTGAGTGATGTCTATACCTTGATTCATGAAATCGGGCATTCTGGTCAATTTATCTTTTCAGATAACCACCAAAGTTACTTTAATGCTCATATGTCGACCTACTATGTTGAAGCGCCATCAACCTTCAATGAATTGCTTCTCAGTGACTACTTGGAGCACCAGTCTGATGATCCACGTCAAAAACGCTTTGCCCTTGCCCATCGTTTGACCGACACCTACTTCCATAACTTTATTACCCACCTCTTGGAAGCAGCCTTCCAACGTAAGGTTTATACATTGATTGAAGAAGGAGAAACCTTTGGGGCAAGCAAGCTCAACAGTATTATGAAGGAAGTTTTGACAGATTTCTGGGTAGATGCTATTGAAATTGATGACGATGCGGCACTCACTTGGATGCGCCAAGCCCACTACTACATGGGCTTGTATAGTTACACTTACTCTGCTGGTCTTGTCATCTCGACTGCTGGCTATCTCCATCTGAAAAACTCTGAAACTGGAGCCGAAGACTGGCTCAATCTTCTCAAATCAGGTGGCAGCAAGACACCACTTGAGTCAGCAATGATTATCGGTGCTGATATCTCAACAGACAAACCACTCCGTGATACCATCCAATTTTTGTCAGACACAGTTGATCAGATTATCGCCTACAGTGCTGAGTTGGGGGAGTAAAGAAACAGGATGTCAGAATTAAACCTACTATAGAGTATGTGCTGAATTTGGAGTTTAATGAATAGAAAGTCATCTTCGGATGGCTTTTTGATAAGTTACTAGAAATGTAGAGGTACTTGAGATGCGTCGAAAATTACAAAGAAAAGTGATAGAAGAAAAACCAAGCTATAGCCGAGAAGAAATTCAGTGGTTGCTTGAGCATTTAGGAGATGCCTCTCCAGAAATTCGGGACGAACTTGTTTTTACGAGTTTAGCAAGAGGGATTCAAGAAGAGTTGTTTTCCCTTGAGCAGTTTCAGTTTATCTCAGAAGAGGTCTCCTCTGATGAAGGTCTATACAAAGAGATTGATAGTAGAGGGGTCTCGGCTCTTAAACGTTCTTTTAGGGCTCTTATTTATGCCAATCTATTGTCTGCGGATGGTAACGAGCACTCTCTTTTCTATAAAGGATTAAAAGCTGATATAAGAAATGCTATGCTATTTCAAGGTTTGCATTACTTAAAAAAAGAAAAGGATACGACAGGTTTTTCAAGTCAGTATGGTTGGGTTCACGCTTTTGCGCATGGAGCGGATCTCTTGACTGAAGTCGTTTGTCATCCAGATTTTCCTAGTAACAGAGTTTCTGAAGTATTTGATGTACTGGGTCAACTATTTAAAAGAATTACCATTCGTTTTACAAATGATGAGGATTGGCGATTAGCGAGAGTACTTTATGAACCCATTTTGCAAGGGAAATTAGGGCAAGAACAAGTAGCTTCTTGGATAAAAACTATTGACTTTCCAATAGAAGAGAGGGAAGATTTTTATAAATTTTCCAACTTCAGATCCTGTCTGTTGGAAGTCTATATCCAACTTGACCAGAAAAATAGTTTACAAGATGCCTTGAAAGAAGCCATTCAATCTTTTCAATACTAGAGATTAGCTAGTCATTTTATGATTTTCAAAGAACTTTCCAGTCAATTTTCTTGAAACCCTTTCCTTCTTTTGATAGACTAATACATAGTTTGAAAAAAGGAGACTTATCATGAAAAAATTTGTTGCTGAATTAATCGGTACATTTATGCTTGTGTTCATCGGAACAGGAGCTGTTGTTTTTGGGAATGGTGTTGAAGGTCTTGGACACCTTGGAATTGCTTTTGCCTTTGGTTTGGCAATTGTAGTCGCAGCTTTCTCAATCGGAACTGTTTCAGGTGCTCACTTGAACCCAGCTGTTTCGATCGCTATGTTTGTAAACAAACGTTTGTCATCTTCAGAGCTTGTAAACTACATCCTTGGACAAGTAGTTGGAGCTTTCCTTGCGTCAGCTGCAGTATTCTTCCTCTTGTCTAACTCAGGCATGTCAACTGCTAGTCTTGGTGAAAATGCCTTGGCAAACGGTGTCACTGTCTTTGGTGGTTTCTTGTTTGAAGTCATCGCAACTTTCTTGTTTGTTTTGGTTATCATGACTGTAACATCAGCAAGCAAGGGCAATGGCGCGATTGCTGGTTTGGTAATCGGTTTGTCCCTGATGGCTATGATCCTTGTAGGATTGAACATCACAGGCCTTTCAGTAAACCCAGCTCGTAGTTTGGCTCCAGCTGTCTTGGTTGGTGGCGCAGCTCTTGAACAAGTTTGGATTTTCATCCTTGCTCCAATCGTTGGTGGTGTACTTGCAGCTCTTGTTGCAAAAAACTGCCTTGGAACAGAAGAATAAGAAACGAAAAAAGAGTCCTGTTCTCAGTTTGAGGAACAGGGTTTTTTCTATGCAAACAAAAAAGCACTCCCTTCTGGAATGGGAGTGTTTCGTGATTAGCTCAATTCAGCAACGATGGCCTTGATTTGTTCTGCAGTATGAACACCTGCAACTTGTTTCACCACTTGGCCGTCTTTTTTGAAGAGAAGGGTTGGGATAGACATGATTCCAAAGGCACGAGCTGTGTTTGGATTTTCATCAACGTCCATTTTAACGATTTTCAAGACATCTTCTGAAAGTTCTTCAGACAATTTGTCCAAGATTGGACCTTGCATACGACATGGACCACACCAAGTTGCCCAGAAGTCTACCAAGACCAAACCGTCTTTTGTTTCTTGTTCAAATGTTGCATCTGTAATTGCTTTTGCCATTGTATTTCTCCTTTTTAATTATATTGGCTTAAATCTTGTTTCATGAGATAGAAGAAAACATCTCCATAAGTCCCATGGTAGTCCAAATCATGACCATTGTAGGTTAATTTTTGGACAGTGTAGTAATCCGCGACGCCGATAAGGCAGGCGTGTTGAGAACGTTCAAAGTCTTGGTAAGACTCGAAAGTCATGGTTCTCTCTTGTTTGCTGGCGTCTAGATAAGTAATTTCGATCATATAAAACTCCTTTGTTCGATCTTGACTTTATTGTACTCCTTGAAAAGAGGAATGTCAAGAAAAATGATTGCGCACGCAACTTTTTTAGAAAATCTGATTATGAAATGAAATTAAGACTCGTCTCCAGTCTTTCTTCGACAGCCTTTTGCAGGTAAGCTAGAGTTGTCTGTCCCTCGTCAGTCAGGCAGATAAAGCTAGCCCGTCTATCCTGATCGCAACACCGGCGACTAAGCAAGCCACAGTTTTTCTCTTCCAGGCGAGCCACCATTCGAGAAACAGCGCTTGGGCTAAGATGGAGTTTATCTGGTAAATCAATCTGCCGTAAAGATTTTTCATCAGCTAGGTCCAGATAGTAGAGCAGGTAAAACTCTTTCAAGGTCAGTCTTTGTTCACTCTGCTGGGCAATAGTTTCTTCCAATAAGGCTTCCATTTCCTTTTGACGGCGGTTGTAGTCAAACCACTTTTCCAAATAGGTCATTGCTTTCTCCTTTCTTTTCAAAGTAAAAATCACAAAGTCATTACTGATTATCTTTGTAACACAAGATGATTGCGCATGCAATGATTATACTACTTTTAACTAATCCTTGCAAGAAAGAAGAATCATGATATTTCCTTGAAATTTTCTGAAAAAAGAGTAAACTGGTATGCAAGAAGTCTATTTCGTGGAGTTTAGGATGAAATTATATGTTCAATTAATGATTCTCTTTGTGATTTCATTGATCGGTGAGGGAATCTCTAGTTTCTTTCATCTGCCCATCCCAGGCAGTATTATCGGGTTGCTGCTTCTCTTTCTAGCCCTGCAGTTCAAGTGGCTAAGAACCAGGCATGTCAATATGGTGGGGAATTTCTTGCTGGCCAATATGACCATTCTCTTTTTGCCACCAGCAGTGGGTATCATGGAAAAGTTTGATGTGATTGCTCCTTATCTTTTGCCTATCGTCTTGATTGTTTTTTTTGCGGCTGTCATCAACATTATTCTTATTGCCCTAGTGGTTCAGTTTATCAAGAGACGATTTGAGGGAGATTATGAGAAAGGAGATGCCAAATGATCGAATTTGTTTCCAATCCTCTGTTTGGGCTTGCACTGTCTATTCTAGCTTATCTAGTAGGAATGTTGATTTACAGACGTTTTCCCCATCCATTGACAACGCCCCTGCTTTTGTCAGCTATTTTTATCATTATTTTCCTTAAGGCGACGGGTATTTCTTATCAAGATTATTACCAAGGTGGGGTTTATTTGAACAACTTGATTGTCCCATCGACCGTGGCTCTAGGGATTCCGCTTTATAAGAGTTTTCACTTGATGAAGCACCATGCTAGGAGTATTCTCTTTGGTAGTCTGTTAGCAGTAGTTGTCAATACTAGCTTCACTGCCATAGTAGCGAAAATATTTGGCATGGACTTTTTCCTAGCCATTTCTCTCTTTCCCAAGTCAGTGACAACTGCCATGGCAGTGGGAATCACAGAAAAATTGCAAGGTTTAACGACTGTGACCTTGGTCGTCGTAGTAGCGACTGGGATTTTGACCAGTGTTATCGGACCAACTCTTTTGAAGTGGTTGAAAATTGATGATCCGGTAGCAGTCGGGCTTTCCCTAGGAGGAACAGGCCACGCTGTCGGAACGGGAACCGCCTTTCGATACGGCTCCGTAGCAGGAGCCATGGGTGGTTTAGCTATCGGTGTTACCGGGATTCTCTACGTCTTTGTCAGCCCCATCGTAGCCAGTTTGATATTGAGTTAAAGAAAAACCCAGCTTTCTAGCTGGGCATTTTTTATTGCAAGTTAATCTTGTTTTTCAAAATGTAGTAGGTACCGAGATAGTAGATAGCTGATAAAAAGAGATCACGCAAGATTTCTGTACCAGCCATCACGTTATAGTCATTGTCAACTCTTAAGAAGAAAGTGATATAACCAATAACGATTGAAATGACGATATAGGCTAGAATCCCCATGGCTGTTCGATATTCGTTAAAGAGTTGTCCGATAGAGATGGAGAGGTAAATGGATAAAATCCATGCGATTGACCCGACAAATAGTGATAGGGCATACAGCCAGCCGTAGCTGAGATAAGGGGAAATGAAGTTGTAGAGGGCAGTGAAGTCTTTTTCAATTGGTGTTAAGAAGATGATAATCAATATACTCAAGATAAAGACGATATAGCTTAAGATGGACCAGACAAGACCACCTAAAAGTTTTGCGGTGATGATTTGGTGCTCGGAGACAGGCAAGGTCAAGGTCAAGTACCCTTGGCGGTCATAAACACTACCCTTGAATCTTCGGATGATTAAAAAGATTGTTGCAATCCAAAGAGTGACGCTGAGTCCTCCAAAGACTAGTACTAAAAAGAAGATGAAATAAGCAGCATTGTTAGGATTGTAACTCTGGCTAAGACTGCTAATAAAAGCTCCAATCAAAACTGAAATTGCAAGTACAGCACCGTAGAGTGCCAGATACCATTTATTGACATTTTTAAATTCATAACGAACTAGATTCCAAAACATAATAATCTCCTTTGCTTAGGCTTTAAATTCCTGGCGGAAGAGCTGGTCAATTGATTCACCTGACTCGTAACGAATATCATCAACATTTCCTTGGCGGACGACTTTTCCGTCTTTGAGGAAGATGATCTCATCCAAGATTGGCTCAATATCTGAAATCAAGTGGGTTGAAATCAGCACCGTAGAGGTTGGTGAGTAGTTATTGATGATGGTATTGAGGATATAATCACGGGCAGCTGGATCCACGCCTCCGATTGGTTCGTCCAGAACGTAGAGGCGGGCTTCACGGCTCATAACCAAGATGAGTTGGACCTTTTCCTTGTTCCCTTTTGATAGTTTCTTGAGGCGACTGTTTTCATCAATACCGAGATCGGCTAAAAGGTGTTGGGCTTTTTCGAGATTGAAATCCTGGTAGAAGGTTTTAAAATAGGTTAGAGCATCCTTAACCTTCATCTCTTCATTGAGGTAGGTTGTATCTGGTAGGTAGGAGACGATCGCCTTGGTAGCAGGACTTGGATCCTGTCCGTTAATGAGGACACGTCCTTTATTTGGTTGAAGGAGACCATTGATCAGTTTGATCAAGGTTGTTTTTCCGGATCCGTTTGGTCCAAGGAGCCCGACAATCTTTCCGGCTGAGATCTCTAGTGAGATATTGTCAAGTGCCGCGGTTGCTCCATATGATTTTGTTACATTTTCAAGCGCTAGTAGTGTCATAGTCTTAAACTCCTTTAATATAGTTGCTTAATACATTTGGCAGTTCTTCTTTTTTGTAGCCAAATTGAAGCATGCAAGAGACGAATTGTTGCAGTTGCTCCTCGGAAAGTTGTTTGCGGGACTGAAGGATGAGGTCCAAATCCTCGGTGACAAAACGACCAGTTGTCCGCTTGCTGTATACAAATCCTTCACGCTCGAGGTCAGACAAGGCGCGCTGAATGGTATTGGGATTAACCCCAGCCTCACTCGCCAAATCTCTCACGGTTGGGAGCTGTTGATTGGGTTCCAGTTCATGGGAAACAATCTGTAATTTGATTTTTTCCATAATCTGTAAATAAATCGGTTTTGTATTATCAAATGACCAGGACATCATAGTCTCCTTTCTTTGTCTTTATTGTTCTAATTAAATAATACAATAAAACAAAAAACTTGTCAAGTAAAAATAAGAATTGTTTTGGGAATTGCTCAAAAAATGGTATAATGAAAAGAAAACGACAAGGAGGGAAATGCATGCGTTGTCCAAAATGTGGGGCTACCAAGTCTAGTGTTGTTGATAGTCGACAAGCCGAAGAAGGAAATACCATCCGTCGAAGACGTGAGTGCGACGAGTGTCAGCATCGTTTTACAACCTATGAACGAGTAGAAGAAAGAACGTTGGTTGTCGTCAAAAAAGACGGTACACGAGAGCAGTTTTCGAGAGATAAAATCTTTAATGGGATTATCCGCTCAGCCCAGAAGCGTCCTGTTTCAAGTGATGAAATCGGCATGGTGGTCAATCGCATCGAGCAAAAACTCCGTAGTCGCAGTGAGAATGAGATCCAAAGTGAATATATTGGGTCCTTAGTCATGGAAGAATTGGCAGAGCTGGATGAGATTACCTATGTTCGTTTTGCCAGTGTTTACCGTAGCTTTAAGGATGTGAGTGAGTTGGAGAGTCTGCTCCAGCAGATCACCCAGTCCTCTAAAAAGAAAAAGGAAAAGTAAATGAAGCCAAATGACCGTTTTTCTTTTCTAAAGAATAATCGGGTGTCACAAGATACCTCTTCTCTGGTGCAGTGCTACCTCCCGATTATCGGTCAGGAGGCACTGAGCCTCTA
Source organism: Streptococcus oralis (assembly GCF_001579025.1). GTDB lineage: Bacteria > Bacillota > Bacilli > Lactobacillales > Streptococcaceae > Streptococcus > Streptococcus oralis_X. The sequence continues at coordinate 1,247,293 of NZ_KQ970235.1, read as the reverse complement.
TCTATATGCCATTACCTTTTGGGATGGTGGGCAAAAGGAACACCTTTTTGCCAACATTCTTAATCATTTGAACTTCGGGATGAATACGCTCCTCCAGTCTTTTAAAGTCTTATCTGCCTTAGATCTGTTGACCCTTTATCAAAGGGGAGAAACCTATGAATTGCAGCTTCATTCTCCCCTCTCCAGTCAGGAATTTCTAAGTCATTCTGTCTATAGTAGATTATTGGAGAAAAAAATTGGGGATACAGCTGTTTCTGCTATGAAACAGGCTCCAAGTGAGGGAGAAGAACTTTCTGTTTCTTTGAGTCAAGTATTTCCAACCCTGACTGAAGAAGTGACCCCAAGCGAGTCTAAAAGCAAGTTAAAAAACGATTTTGATTTGGACTATTTCCAGCGCCTGATGGCTCGAGATGGTTTGCGTTTTAAAGACGAGCAGGCGGATGTTTTGGAATTGTTTGCCATCGCAGATGAAAAAAAATGGACCTGGTTTGAAACCTATCAATTAGCCAAGGCGACAGCGGTGGCTCAGGTTATTTCAGTCAAACGCATGCGTGAAAAGATAGCACAAAAACCAGCTACTTCTGACTTTAGCCCCAAAGAAATGACTATTATCAGGGAAGCCAAAAATAAAACTCCCCTGCACTTTTTAGCGGAAATCAAGCAAACGCGTAAGGGGAACATCACCCAGAGTGAGCGAGAACTCCTTCACCAGATGGCGTCTTTAGGCTTGTTGGACGAAGTCATCAATATCGTCTTGCTTCTAACTTTTAACAAGGTTGATTCGGCTAATGTCAATGAAAAATATGCCATGAAGGTCGCTAATGACTATGCTTACCAAAAAATTCGAACAGCAGAGGAAGCTGTGCTTCGGATTCGAGAGCGTCAGCAAAAAGGCCAGGAAGACCAAAAATCAAAAACTAGCTCGACTAAGACAAATGTTCCTAAGTGGAGTAATCCAGAATACAAGAATCAAACCAGTGAGGAAACTCGTCTGGAACTAGAACGTAAAAAACAAGAAATGTTAGCCCGATTAGAAGAAGGAGGAGACTAGATGGAAAGTGTTGGGGACGTTATCAAACGTCAGACAAGTCGTTTTCAGTATCAGGACCTAGTCCAGCAGATTATGAAAGACCCAGATGTGGCGGCTTTTATCCAGAAAGAATCCCTCACCCCAGATGAGTTGAATCGTAGCATCTCCAAGTTCAACCAATATATCACAGAACGGGACAAATTTCTTCGTGGGGATGCGGACTATATAGCGCGTGGCTACAAGCCTATCTTGGTCATGAATCACGGTTATGCAGATGTATCTTATGAAGAAACACCAGAACTAATCGCGGCAGAAAAAGAGGCTGCAATTAAGAATCGCCTTAAGTTGATCAATCTACCAGCAAGTCTCAAGAAAGCGAAATTAGCTCAGATTGACCTAGATGATCTAGGACGGTTACCGATTTTTGAGAGACTCTATTCCTTTGTTGACCTTTACCCAAGCATCCGAAAAGGCCTCTATCTTTACGGAGATTTTGGTGTTGGTAAGAGTTTCATGATGGCAGCCCTTGCTCACGACTTATCTGAAAAACGTGGTGCTTCAACAACCATTCTCCACTATCCAAGTTTTGTCATTGATGTGAAAAATGCCATCGGTGAAGGATCTGTGAAGACTTTGGTGGATGAGATCAAGTTAGCAGAAGTCTTGGTCTTGGATGATATTGGTGCAGAACAGTCGACTCCTTGGGTACGTGATGAGATTCTCCAAGTTATTCTCCAGTACCGCATGCAGGAAGATTTGCCGACCTTTTTTACTTCCAACTTTAATTTCCAAGATTTGGAAAAACATTTTGCCAAAGGAAAGAATGGGAATGATGAGACTTGGGAAGCTAGACGGGTCATGGAACGAATTCGTTATTTGGCTGAGGAAACGAGACTAGAAGGAGAAAATCGCCGATGACAGAAACCATTAAACTGATGAAAGCTCATACTTCAGTTCGTCGTTTTAAGGAACAAGAGATTCTTCAAGCAGACTTGGATGAGATTTTGACTGCTGGACAAATGGCGTCATCTTGGAAAAATTTCCAATCCTACCCTGTGATTCTTGTGCGCAGTCAGGAGAAGAAAGATGCCTTATACGAACTGGTTCCTCAGGAAGCCATTCGCCAGTCAGCTGCCTTTTTGCTTTTTGTCGGTGACTTGAATCGAGCTGAAAAGGGAGCAAGCCTTCATACGGACAGTTTCCAACCTCAAGGGGTGGAAGGTCTCCTTATCACGTCTGTAGACGCTGCGCTTGCTGGTCAAAATACCTTGCTTGCAGCGGAGAGTCTGGGATATGGTGGTGTTATCATCGGTTTAGTCCGTTACAAGTCAGAAGAAGTGGCAGCGCTTTTTAACCTGCCTGACTATACCTACCCTGTTTTTGGGATTGCCCTTGGTGTGCCAAATCAACAACATGATGTCAAACCAAGACTGCCTTTGAACAAAGTGGTTTTTGAAGAAGAATACCAAGAACAGCCAGTAGCGGCGATTTTGGACTATGACAAAGTACAGGCAGACTATGCTGGTGCGCGTGCGACGACCTCTTGGAGTCAACGTTTAGCTGAGCAGTTTGGTCAAGCCGAACCTAGTTCAACTCGGAAGAATCTAGAACAGAAAAAGTTATTGTAGAAAGTGAGAAAACATGGCCTTACCAACTATTGCCATTGTGGGACGTCCCAATGTTGGGAAATCAACCCTATTTAATCGGATCGCTGGTGAGCGGATCTCAATCGTAGAAGATGTCGAGGGTGTGACACGTGACCGTATCTATGCGACGGGTGAGTGGCTCAATCGTTCCTTTAGTATGATTGATACTGGAGGGATTGACGACGTCGATGCTCCCTTCATGGAGCAAATCAAGCACCAAGCAGAAATTGCTATGGAAGAAGCTGATGTCATCGTCTTTGTAGTTTCTGGGAAAGAAGGAATCACAGATGCGGACGAATACGTAGCCCGTAAACTCTATAAAACTCATAAACCTGTTATCCTAGCGGTTAACAAGGTTGATAACCCTGAAATGCGAAATGATATCTTTGATTTCTATGCGCTAGGATTGGGTGAACCACTGCCAATTTCGTCTGTCCACGGTATTGGTACGGGTGATGTGCTGGATGCCATTGTGGAAAATCTACCACACGAAGTTGAAGAAGAAAATCCAGACGTGATTAAATTTAGCTTGATTGGCCGTCCTAACGTTGGAAAATCAAGTTTGATCAACGCTATTTTGGGAGAAGACCGCGTGATTGCTAGTCCAGTAGCTGGAACAACGCGTGATGCCATTGATACCCATTTTACAGATACGGATGGACAAGAGTTTACCATGATTGATACAGCTGGTATGCGTAAGTCTGGTAAAGTCTATGAAAATACGGAGAAATATTCTGTCATGCGAGCTATGCGTGCCATTGATCGTTCTGACGTGGTCTTGATGGTCCTCAATGCCGAAGAAGGTATCCGTGAGTACGACAAGCGTATCGCGGGTTTCGCCCACGAAGCCGGTAAAGGGATGATCATCGTTGTCAATAAGTGGGATACTCTTGAGAAAGACAACCACACCATGAAAAAATGGGAAGAGGATATTCGTGAGCAGTTCCAATATCTGCCTTATGCACCGATTGTCTTTGTATCAGCTTTGACCAAGCAACGTCTCCATAAACTGCCTGAGATGATTAAGCAAATCAGTGAAAGTCAAAACACCCGTATTCCTTCAGCAGTTTTGAACGATGTCATTATGGATGCCATTGCTATCAATCCAACACCGACAGACAAAGGAAAACGACTCAAGATTTTCTACGCTACCCAAGTGGCAACCAAGCCACCAACCTTTGTCATCTTTGTCAATGAAGAAGAACTCATGCACTTCTCTTACCTGCGTTTCTTGGAAAATCAAATCCGCAAGGCCTTTGTCTTTGAAGGAACCCCGATTCATTTGATCGCAAGAAAACGCAAGTAAACCTTGCTTGTTCTCCAATAAGAATAACTTAAAGAACCTGAGAACTATTTTGTCTCAGGTTTTTTCTGTTTACCTTTTCTTGATTCTCAGAATGGGTTTGAAATGAAAAAGAATAGTTTTTGTCCGTTTAGCTACCAAAAGGTTACCAAAGATATAATCCTCCACAAATAAATAATTTCGATATGCTAGCATTAGGTAAAGTTTCAACATTGTTTTTTAATCTTGGAATCATGTTAGTAATCATTAAAAGAATAATTTTTTCTGTCTGTAACTTTCTTTTTAAGTTGTAATTTTTTAAAATCGTGTTCTTGTAAACTCCAGTTAAAGTAAGATTGATTCATTAATTCTTTAAAAATTAAATAATTGGTACTATCTCTTTCTAGTTTATTCAATTCTTCATCTTTCAAATCCTCTAAAATGTCTCTGGTAAATTGACCTTCTTTTTCTAGTCTTTGAAATTCAGGATAGTAAATAAAATCATTTAAAATATAAAAATATTTAGCATCTTCTAATAAACTTTTCGTATGTGTTTGGTAATTTCTAACAAAATTCATTATCGATTTAAATAAATAGTTTAAGACGACCTTATATCTGCTTTTATATCCAATTATATAATAACCAATAGCGCAAAGTGTATAGTAATCTTCTGGATTTTCATCGAGTAGTTGACATAAAAACTGAGAACTCAACTTCTTATCAAAAAATTTCAAATATACAATTAGATCAGAAATATTATTGATTCTATTTGAGTTATTCTTCAATATACGATAGATATTTTCAAATATCCTATTTTCGATATCTGATAAATAATTTTCACTATTTGTTATAAAGTTTCCATTTTGATTATTGATTGTTTTTCTTAATTTAGATATCGAAGCTCGGAATTCCATTAAAGTATAAATGTATGACTTTGTTGTATCAGAATCAGGATGAATTGAATAAATATTATTTATTTGATCTAAAGCAGCATTTATTTTACGGAGGTATTTGAAAAAGTCTTTACGATATGTTGTTTCTTGATTAAGAAAAATTGGTTCATAAATTTCTAAAGAGATAGCATTTAAAAAGTATAGAACGACCCGCCTTTTAGAACTATGTGTGTTGCTAATTATATTCCTTATTGTATGATATAGATGATTCCAAGTAGGTTCCGTAAGAATTATCTTGCCTTTTGAGATTTCATAAACCTCAGAGTCTCTATTAAGAAGTTGTTTATACTCTTCAATAGCATGAGGATTCCGTGACAATTCCAGAAGCTTTAGTTCTCTCCTGTCATTGAAACTATTAAGAAGTTGCTTTAATTGTATAATGGACGAATCAGCCAATGAGAAAGGCTGCTCTTTAATTTGATGTTTTTCAAGATTGAGTTTTAAATTGAAATTAGAAAGCTCCTTAGAAATTTCTTGCTCAATAATCTCGAGTATTTCATACTTTGATGAGAAAACATAATAATCATCAATGAATCGATAAATTTTATAATCTTTATTTAAGATGATGTTTTGTCGATTTAAGTTCCTCTCAATATTATAATCACAGTGCGTTAAAATAATATCAGCAATTATTCTATTTATTTCTGGCCCAATTATAATACCATTGGTTTGGTTATCATTGCTTTTTTGTTGTAGTATGTCTGATTGAGCTGCAAAAGTATTCTTTAATTTCCCACTTGAGTATTCCTTACCTATGTGTTTATCTCCAACTATCCCCCATGTAATTGAATGAGTATATATACTTCCAAAAAAGTTTTGAATATCAAGTTTAGAAAAAAATCGATATCGTAAACTATCTCTGTTAAAACTAGGAGAATTCAGAATGTTAGATAATTTATGATGTTTGTTATAGGTGAAATATTTTTTAAAGAAAGGGTCCAATTCTTCATTTGTAATAGAATTATTTCCTTCGATGCCAAAATCTTGTTCCATTTTTAACAGTTCTTTTTCTAAAGCTTTACTTTCTGAATATGTTATAGTATTTGCTTTTTGAACTTTACGAACATTAAATTTAGACTTTTGAAGAAAGTTAATTAATAGATATTCGTATTTCATAATATAAAGTAAAAACTTTAACTGTGAAGAAGGATGCATCAACGAAATTGTCCTATAACTACCATTATTTTTAGGAATTTCGTAGCGAAGAGGGATGGTATATTTGTCATTGAAATTTTTGTTAAATTTTTTATTATTCGTTGGAACTAGATTAATCAAATTTTCTAAATTATTTTTTAATGGTGAATTTGAGAAAAAGATTGGCACCTCAGAAGGGAGGACTTCATTTGCTAAAAACCATTCCTGCTTAAGATATTGTTTATTCATAATTAAATTATCCTTGATTTTTTGTCTCTTATATTGTACCATATAAAGCGTAGGCTTGAGAACACTAAATATTTTAATACTAGTTAATACAAGATTGAGTTCTCATACACACAAAAAGATTATTTCAAGCTTTTGCTTAAGGTATCATGTACCGTACATTTTATTATGTACTTCGCGTTGTATATGGTATCTAGCTTGGTAAGGATAAAAAAATCTGTCGTAATAGAGATTATTTTATCCTTCCTCTGTGCCTACGATTTTAGGGATATTTCATGAAATTTAGTTCGATTTTTTCAAAAAATAAGGTCGGAGAGCGACTGGTTTATAAATTAAAAAAAGAGGATTTACGTTCAGAATTAAACGATGTAAATACCGAAATTATAAATAAATTTAGCCTAGTACTCCCAAATAGAAACGCTATTATCAAATCATTAATTCAATTTTTAAGCCAAGGAAGTATTTACTGTAATCAAGCAGATTTAGATGCTACTTCTCAGAATTTCTATGTGATTAAGGCTGATATTGCGAATTTCTTCCCATCAATTAATAAGCATAGACTTTATAAAAAAATCATTAAATCTTCTATGTTAAAAGATACTAGTCTTGATTTCATTAAATCGTTTATATTTAATAATCATATTTCGGGTGTACCATTAGGTATGCCATTTTCTAGCGCTCTTTCTGAAATATATTTAGAAGATTTTGATGATGCAATAAGGAGGGAGTTTGCTCCAATTTTTTATGTTAGATATGTGGATGACATATTAATGATCAAAAGTTATCCTAAAAGTATGACTATTGATAAAGATAGTGAGAAAAATTTATTATTTAGTTTATTGAACGAAATTAGTTTATCAGCTAATGAAACCAAGACAGATATATATGAATACAAACCATCTATTAATACACTAAACTTTGAGTATCTTGGATATAGTTTTAATATATCTGATAAAAAGGTACACATTGACATTTCTAAAAAAAAGTATGACAAAAAAGTATTAAATAGACTTACGAGATATTTTAAATATTATAAATCTTCCTCTCATACTGATGAAGATTTCTGGATTCTTTATTATAGATTAAAAAATTTAATTTATGGTGTAACATCGAGTGGGGAAAAAGGTACTGATCATAAGTTAAAATTTGGACTTGGTTTTAATTATAAGTTTATTAATTCCGACCACAGATTAAAAGATTTATTGAAGGCATTTCATTATTTTAGAACTAAATATTCAAATTATTTTACCTCGGAACAAACCGCACGCCTATTTAGTCTGATTACTGTTGATTCTAAGGTAAATGGAAGAATAATTCTTAACCAATTTTCTGACATCAACGATATTTTACTTTTACTCAAGAAGAGAATAACTTATACTAAGTATTCAACAATAAAGTTAGAAAAAATTGCACAGCAAATTGGTTGTCCGTCAATTGTCAGAAGTAACGATAGCTTGTATCGATATAATCTACAAATACAGATTATGAAAAAATTACGAATTAAGTGATTTAACAGAGAGCTCAAGCTCTCTTTTTTATTCCCCTCTTGACTATGAGGTAGTCATTTTCCCAATTATTCCTTGTTGGGGTTGGAGGGGAAATAGATATAGAGCTGAATCTGTCATCAAAATTAAGTCAATTTCCTAACTTTTGTAACCTATTTGTAATGAAAATGCACTTTCTTTGTAAAAATCAAAATGCTATAATTCCTTAAATCAATTTTCCTTTATCAGGGAGGTTATTATGAAAAGAATCAAATTATTTAAACATAGTTTGTTGGTTCGCTTGCTTGGATTGCTGATGGTCTTTCTATTCTTGTCAGCATTCACAGCACCTGAAAAACCAGAGTACGGAATCTATGATCCCAATCACTATCTGACTGATGATACAATCAGACTGATCCAAGGCTTGAATAAGGTAAATAGTCAAAAAGCAGAAAAATTCCAAGTGGGCGTTTACGTTGTGAAAAGCCTGGATGGAGAAACAATCGAAACTGTAGCCAATGAAACAGCTAGAGCTTGGAAGATTGGCTACTCGGGAGACAACAACGGCGCCTTGATTGTGGTCGCTGTTGAGGATAGAAAATCACGGATTGAAACCAGTAATAATGTGGCCAGTAAGATCACGGACTATCAGACCAATAGATTTTTGAAAACAGCACGACCTTACTTTCAAAAGGGAGACTACAGCAATGGAGTTCTTTCTATAGCAAACAATCTCAACTACATGTTTTATAGTGGATCGAGTACGACTGCTTCAAGTTCTAAAAGTAGTTACGACTATACCACCAACTCTAGTCGCTTAAGGGAACTTGAAAGGTATGCTGGTGAGAGTAGTTCTTCGAGACGTCATCGAAAAAGCAATTCGAGCGACGGAGTTATCGGATTTGGAGTTCTCATTTACTTCATCGTGATGATTATCGGATTTCTATTTGGTGGTCGTGGTGGCGGTTCACGTGGAGATGATTCTGGCGGTGGCTGGTGGGGCGGTGACTCATCAGACTCAGGTTCCTCTTGGTCTGATTCGGGCTCCGACTCATCTGGAGGCTGGGACGGCGGTGGCTTTGATGGCGGTGGTTCGTCTGATGACTGGTGAGTGATCATATATTGCACAAACCGATTTCTCCATACAGTAAGGTGATTCCTTTGCAAGAGTTCACTCCTTAATTAAAAATAAAAACAAAGTTTGGGAAATTGATTTAAAATCTGAGTATTTTCTCAGAAAAGTTGATAAAAGAAAGTGTTAAGGTTTTGATATGAAACAAAATAAAGTAATTCTCTCAATAGTGGCGATTTTCTTTGGACTACTAGTTCTGGGAAGTTGTTCCGCAGTGACGACCTATAATGGTTTGGTTGGTGAACAGACTAAAGTGGAGCAGGCTCAGGCTGATGTCTCGACAGCCCTCCAACGTCGTTCGGACTTGATTGGTAACTTGGTGGAGTCCGTTAAAGGACAAATGAATCATGAAACCGAAGTCTTTACCAAGATTGCGGATGCTAGAGCTAAAATCGGTAGTAGCTCAGTAACTTCGGAAGAAAACCAAAAGGCTCAGGGAGAATTGAGCTCTGCTCTTTCCCGCTTGATTTCCTTGACGGAGAATTATCCAGAACTCAAGAGCAATCAAAATGTTGAGCAACTAATGGTCGAACTTTCAGGAAGTGAAAATCGTATCTTTGTAGCACGCAAGGATTATAATAAAGTCGCAGCCGAGTACAATCAAAAGTTGAGAAGTTTTCCAACCGTGCTATTTGCGAATATGATGAACTTTAAAGAAGCTGAAACCTTCAAGGAAACAGAAGAAGCCAAGACAGTTCCTAAGGTCGATTTTGGAACATCTTCATCCAGTCAATAAAGTGAATCAGCCTATGAATAAAGGAATTTCTCTAGTATGACTAGTGATTTCAAACCGAACCTGGAAAGCTTTTTCCAGGTTTTTTTGGTATAATAAAAGGGAAGAGACAGTGACTCAAATGGAGGTTTGCTATGGAGAAAACAAAAGCCTTTCTTGAAGCGCACTACAAGAGATATATCCTTACGATTTGCCTTCTCTGGTTCCTCATGTTTTTCCTTCCTTGGGATTGGCAAATAGGAGGAGTTTCAGTATATTATTTCGTTATGAAAAAACTCTTCGTGGTTTTTGGCGTTTTATCCATCCTATACTCCGTGCTGATTAAAAAAATCAGTCTTTTCTTCTTTGGCATCATCTTTTGCTTGGCCTTCTGGATCAATCTCTTTTGGTATTTTGGGATATTGCCTGTATTCTTGGGAAATTAAATATTAACAAATGAAGGACTAGACTAGCTTCTAGTCCTTTTTTCTTCCTTATTAAAATAGTTGGAGATATAAAAATAATTTTGTTGACGGGCTGTCTGTATGATATAATAAGTCCCGTAAAAAGAAGATTAAGGGATTAAAAAAATGGCTAAAAAAGTAAAAGATTATTATGACTTGACTTATGCTAGTGATTTGAGTCGACGGTTGAAAGAAGCGTCCCCTGCATTTGATGAGCGAAAGTTTAGGCTCTTGTTAGAAAAAGACTTGGAAGAGTTGGAGTTTAGCCAGCGTCAAGAACTCTTGGCTAAAAGTATCAAAGATTGCCTTCCCCTATCTTATGAGGACTCTCTCAAGGTTTTTGAGAAAATTTTGGGTCCTGAGTTAGAGGGTGGTCTAGGTATGTTCTCAGAAGGATATTGGCTTTGGCCAATCGGAAAATATGTAGAGCTATTTGGGGACAAGGAATTTGAATTGAGCGCGGCCTTTAGTAAGGAACTAACCAAGCGATTTACTGGAGAATTTTCTATGAGACCCTTGCTGGCTCGCTATCCTAAGGCTACAATGACTTTGCTGTTAGAATGGAGTCGGGATGAAAATTTGCGCGTTCGTAGACTTGCCAGTGAATGTATGCGTATCCGTCTGCCTTGGGCTAGGAGACAAACCGTGGTATTGGATTATTTTGAGGATTTCACCACTATTCTGACCAATCTAAAAGATGATAGAGACAAGTCTATTCAAAAAAGTGTAGCCAATAATCTAAATGATTTGTACAAGGAAGACCCTGATAAGTTTGAAAGGATTCTTCAAACTTGGCAAAAGGAGGAGCTGAGTCCAAGTTGTGCTTGGATCATCAAGCATGCATCTCGAACAAAAAACAAAAAAGAGCCGCAGAAGATTTATGCAAAAAAAAGCTGAATTTTGGCTGGCCTTTTCCGTTGTAAATTAAGGATTCTTTCTTGAAAAATAATGGTAAATATGCTAAAATTAAAAGAACATTCTAAAATATTCAGAATAAAAAGTAAGGAAAATCATGGCTAATATTTTAAAAACGATTATTGAAAATGATAAAGGAGAACTTCGTCGTCTGGAAAAGATGGCTGATAAGGTTCTTAACTATGAGAGCCAAATGGCTGCGATGTCAGACGAAGAACTAAAAGCAAAGACTGACGAATTTAAAGAACGTTACAACAAGGGTGAATCACTTGATTCATTATTATATGAGGCTTTTGCGGTAGTTCGTGAAGCTGCAAAACGTGTCCTCGGGCTTTTCCCTTATAAGGTTCAGGTCATGGGTGGGATTGTTCTTCACCATGGTGACGTTCCAGAGATGCGTACGGGTGAAGGGAAGACCTTGACAGCGACCATGCCAGTATACCTCAATGCCCTTGCAGGTAAAGGGGTTCACGTAGTTACAGTCAATGAATACCTAACAGAACGTGACGCGACTGAGATGGGTGAGCTTTACTCATGGCTCGGTCTTTCAGTAGGGATCAACTTGGCAGCTAAATCTCCAATGGAGAAAAAAGAAGCTTATCTTTGCGATATTACCTACTCAACCAACTCAGAGATTGGTTTCGACTACCTTCGTGACAACATGGTCGTTCGTGCAGAAAATATGGTACAACGTCCGCTCAACTATGCCTTGGTCGATGAGGTGGACTCGATCTTGATCGATGAAGCTCGTACACCATTGATCGTTTCAGGTGCTAACGCAGTTGAAACAAGCCAACTCTACCATATGGCGGATCACTTCGTGAAATCCTTGGACAAGGACGACTATATCATTGACGTTCAGTCTAAGACGATCGGTTTGTCAGATTCTGGTATTGACAAGGCTGAAAGCTACTTCAAACTAGAAAATCTCTACGACATTGAAAATGTGGCTCTTACTCACTTTATCGACAATGCCCTCCGTGCCAACTATATCATGATTCTCGATATCGACTATGTGGTTAGTGAAGAGCAGGAAATCCTAATCGTCGACCAATTTACAGGTCGTACCATGGAAGGTCGCCGTTACTCTGATGGCTTGCACCAAGCCATTGAAGCAAAAGAAGGTGTGCCAATCCAAGACGAGACCAAGACTTCAGCTTCTATCACCTACCAAAACCTCTTCCGTATGTATAAGAAATTGGCAGGTATGACAGGTACTGGTAAAACAGAAGAAGAAGAGTTCCGTGAAATCTATAACATTCGTGTTATCCCAATCCCTACTAACCGTCCAATCCAACGTATTGACCACTCAGACCTTCTCTATGCAAGTATCGATGCTAAATTCAAGGCTGTTATTGAGGATGTGAAGGCGCGTTACCAAAAAGGTCAACCAGTCTTGGTTGGTACTGTTGCCGTTGAAACCAGTGATTATATTTCTAAGAAATTGGTAGCAGCAGGCGTTCCTCACGAAGTCTTGAATGCGAAGAACCACTATAGAGAAGCTCAAATTATCATGAACGCTGGTCAACGTGGTGCGGTTACTATTGCAACCAACATGGCCGGTCGTGGTACCGACATTAAGCTTGGTGAAGGGGTTCGTGAACTTGGTGGACTTTGCGTCATTGGTACAGAGCGCCACGAAAGTCGCCGTATTGATAATCAGCTTCGTGGACGTTCAGGACGTCAAGGAGATCCAGGTGAGTCACAATTCTACTTGTCTCTTGAAGATGATTTGATGAAACGTTTCGGTTCAGAACGTTTGAAAGGTGTCTTTGAACGTCTCAACATGTCTGACGAAGCCATCGAATCTCGCATGTTAACGCGTCAAGTTGAAGCAGCTCAAAAACGTGTCGAAGGAAATAACTACGACACTCGTAAACAAGTCCTTCAATATGACGACGTTATGCGTGAACAACGTGAAATCATCTATGCACAACGTTATGATGTCATTACTGCAGATCGTGATTTGGCACCAGAAATCCATGCTATGATTCGTCGTACCATTGGACGTATCGTGGATGCACATGCACGTTCTAAGGAAGATGAAAAATTGGAAGCAATTTTGAACTTCGCTAAGTATAACTTACTTCCAGAAGATTCAATTAGCCGTTCAGACCTTGCAGGTTTGTCAGACCAAGCTATCAAAGATGAACTTTTCCAACGTGCCTTGAAAGTCTATGACAGCCAAGTTGCTAAGCTTCGTGACGAAGATGCAGTGAAAGAATTCCAAAAAGTCTTGATTCTACGTGTTGTAGACAACAAGTGGACAGACCATATCGATGCTCTTGACCAGTTGCGAAATGCTGTTGGTCTTCGTGGATATGCCCAAAACAACCCTGTTGTAGAATATCAAGCAGAAGGTTTCCGCATGTTTAACGACATGATTGGATCGATTGAATTCGATGTGACCCGCTTGATGATGAAAGCACAAATCCATGAACAAGAACGTCCGCAAACTGAACACAATATCAGTACAACTGCGACTCGTAATATCGCAGCGCAGCAGGCAAGCCTTCCAGAAGATTTGGACTTGAGCCAAATCGGACGAAACGACCAATGCCCATGTGGATCAGGTAAGAAATTCAAGAACTGTCATGGTAAGAGACAATAATATGAGATAAGATACAGGCGGATACCTGGTAAAAATCATTTTTTGCTTGGTGTCCGTTTGCTTTATAAGGAGATGAATCATGGTATTTAAAGCTAAAAGTCCTAAAATTAACATTGAAGAAGTTCGCGCCTTGTCTAAATTAGAGGGAGCGGCTCTTACGAGAAAAAATCAACTTGATCAGGAATTGGAAGCCATCATCCGTGGGGAAGACCAGCGTATTCTCTTGGTGATTGGACCATGTTCATCTGATAATGAAGAGGCGGTTCTCGAGTATGCCAAGCGTCTATCTGCTTTGCAAGAAGAGGTCAAAGACCGTATTTTTATGGTCATGCGTGTCTATACAGCTAAACCTCGTACCAATGGGGATGGCTATAAGGGCTTGATTCATCAACCAAATGCGACAGAAGCTCCTAGCTTGATCAATGGGATTAAGGCTGTTCGCCAGCTCCACTACCGCGTGATTACCGAGACGGGTATGACAACAGCGGATGAGATGCTTTATCCTGAAAATCTTCCGTTGGTGGATGATTTGATTTCTTATATGGCTGTTGGAGCTCGTTCTGTAGAGGATCAACAGCACCGTTTTGTAGCGAGTGGAGCAGATTTCTCGACAGGATTTAAAAATCCAACATCTGGAAATCTCAATGTCATGTTTAACGGGATTTATGCAGCACAAAATAAACAGAGTTTCCTCTTCCTCGGTAAAGAGGTGGAAACAACGGGGAATCCATTGTCCCACGCCATTCTTCGCGGTGCCTTGAATGAATACGGGAAAAATATTCCTAACTACTACTATGACAATTTGATGGATACCATTGATCAGTATGAAAAGATGGGCTTGGAAAACCCCTTTATCATCATTGATACCAATCATGATAATTCAGGCAAACAGTACATGGATCAAATCCGTATCGTTCGTCAGACCTTGATTAACCGTGACTGGAATGAAAAAATCAAAAAATACGTTCGTGGTTTTATGATTGAGTCCTATCTAGAAGATGGACGTCAAAATGAGCCAGAAGTTTTTGGTAAGTCCATTACAGATCCGTGTCTCGGATGGGACAACACAGAAGCACTTGTTCGCGAAATTTACCAAACGCTAGGAGAGTAAGATGGCATTTATCGAAAAAGGTCAAGAAATTGATATTGAAGCAATCAAGGCTGCGACCCAGTTGTCACCTGAAGCCTTGCGAAAGAAAGAAGCCCGCGATAGAGAGCTGGCAGCCATCATCTCGGGTGAGGACGACCGAATCCTTTTGGTGATGGGACCGTGTTCTTCAGACAATGAAGAAGCTGTGCTCGAATATGCTCGTCGCTTAGCAGACTTACAGAAAAAAGTTGCGGATAAAATTTTTATCGTGATGCGTGTCTATACGGCTAAACCTCGTACCAATGGAGATGGCTATAAGGGTTTGGTTCATCAGCCGGATACTTCTAAAGCTCCAAGCTTGATTAATGGCATACAAGCTGTTCGTCAGCTGCACTACCGTGTGATTACGGAGACGGGCTTGACGACAGCTGATGAGATGCTTTATCCGTCAAATCTCGTTTTGATCGATGATCTAGTCAGCTACCATGCTGTAGGGGCTCGTTCAGTGGAAGACCAAGAACATCGCTTTGTAGCCTCTGGGATTGATGCTCCAGTTGGGATGAAAAATCCAACATCTGGAAATCTTGGGGTCATGTTTAATGCCATCTATGCGGCTCAAAACAAGCAAACCTTCCTTTACCACGGTCAAGAAGTGGAAACTTCAGGAAATCCCTTGGCCCACGTTATCCTTCGTGGTGCCATGAACGAATACGGCAAAAATGAACCCAACTTCTACTATGAAACCCTCTTAAATGCCATCAATCGTTATGAGACCATGGGGCTTGAAAATCCCTTCATTATCATCGATACCAATCATGACAATTCAGGCAAGCAGTATATGGAACAAGTTCGCATTGTTCGTCAAGCCTTGCTGAATCGTGACTGGAATGAAAAGATTAAAAAGACGGTTCGAGGCTTTATGATCGAATCTTACCTAGCAGATGGGCGCCAGAATCAACCAGAGGTCTTTGGTTGCTCCATAACTGACCCTTGTCTAGGTTGGGAAAATACAGTAGCTTTGGTAGAAGAAATTTATACTACCTTAACAAAATAAGTGAAAAGGATGGAGTTGGG
>NZ_KQ970235.1:1199580-1231284 GCF_001579025.1 Streptococcus oralis | reverse complement strand
CGCTTTACCAGTCTCAAAGGGCGCAGACAGATCGAATACTTGGCAGGTCGCTGGTCAGCTAAGGAGGCCTTTTCCAAGGCTATGGGAACTGGTATTGGCAAACTGACCTTTCAGGATTTGGAAGTTTTGAACAATGAACGGGGGGCTCCCTATTTTAGTCAGGCACCATTTTCAGGAAAGATTTGGCTATCTATCAGCCATACAGATCAGTTTGTGACAGCCAGTGTCATTTTGGAGGAAAATCATGAAAGCTAGTCCACATAGACCAACCAAGGCTCTGATATATCTGGGAGCTATTCGACAAAATATTCAGCAAATGGAGGCTCATATCCCTGAAAGAACGCTCAAGTGGGCAGTGGTCAAGGCCAATGCCTATGGTCATGGGGCAGTAGCTGTTGCCACAGCTATTCAAGATGATGTTGATGGATTTTGTGTTTCCAATATTGATGAAGCTATTGAACTTCGTCTGGCTGGACTTAGCAAGAAAATCCTCATTTTAGGAGTTTCTGAGCTAGAAGCTGTTTCTCTTGCTAAAGAATACGACATCACCTTGACAGTGGCTGGACTGGAGTGGATTCAAGCGCTGTTAGCTAGGGAGACAGATTTATCTGGCTTAACGGTTCACCTCAAGATTGACTCAGGGATGGGACGGATTGGTTTCCGAGATTCCAGTGAGGCAGAGCAGGCTCAAGCCTTGCTCAAGCAACATGGTGCTCGCATTGAGGGAATTTTTACCCACTTTGCTACTGCAGATGAAGAATCAGATGAGTATTTTAATGCTCAGTTAGAATGCTTTAAAGCTATTTTGGCAAGTATGAAGAAAGTTCCAGAACTGGTTCATGCCAGTAACTCGGCAACGACCCTCTGGCATGCAGAGACTATTTGCAATGCAGTCCGTATGGGAGATGCCATGTATGGTCTCAATCCAAGTGGAGAGGTCTTGGACTTACCCTATGATTTGACACCAGCCTTGAGTTTGGAGTCTGCCCTGGTTCATGTCAAGACAGTTCCAGCTGGAGCTTGCATGGGCTATGGAGCCACCTATCAAGCGGATAGTGAGCAAGTCATTGCGACGGTGCCAATCGGTTATGCGGATGGTTGGACACGAGACATGCAGAATTTCTCTGTCTTGGTAGATGGTCAAGCTTGCCCAATCGTCGGACGAGTATCTATGGACCAAATCACCATTCGTCTGCCTAAGATTTATCCGCTAGGAACAAAAGTAACCCTGATCGGCACAAACGGTGGCAAGGAAATCACAGCTACTCAGGTAGCGACCTATCGTGGAACTATTAACTATGAGGTGGTTTGCCTCCTCAGCGACCGCATTCCGAGAGAATATTATTAAAATGAAAGGAGTGGAGCATGAATCTACACCAACCCTTGCATGTCTTGCCTGGTGTGGGGCCAAAGTCAGCAGAGAAATACGCCAAACTAGGAATTGAAAACTTGCAAGACCTCTTGCTCTACTTTCCTTTCCGTTATGAAGATTTCAAGACCAAGCAGGTGCTAGAGTTGGAAGATGGCGAAAAGGCTGTTCTGTCTGGTCAAGTCGTGACTCCTGCTAGTGTCCAGTATTATGGTTTCAAGCGTAATCGCCTGCGTTTTAGCCTCAAGCAGGGAGAAGTCGTTTTTGCCGTGAACTTCTTTAACCAGCCCTATCTGGCTGATAAGATAGAGTTGGGAGCAACACTTGCTGTCTTTGGAAAATGGGACCGCGCCAAGGCTAGTCTGACTGGGATGAAGGTTCTGGCTCAGGTGGAAGATGACCTCCAACCTGTCTATCGTCTGGCTCAAGGAATCAGTCAGGCAGGGCTGGTTAAGGTCATTAAGACAGCCTTTGATCAGGGGTTGGACCTCTTGATAGAGGAAAATCTTCCCCAGTCTTTACTTGATAAATACAAACTCATGTCCCGTTGTCATGCAGTTCGTGCTATGCATTTTCCAAAGGATTTGGCAGAATACAAGCAGGCCCTTCGCCGTATCAAGTTTGAGGAACTCTTTTATTTTCAAATGCAGTTGCAGACGCTCAAATCTGAAAATAGAGTTCAGGGAAGCGGTCTGGTTCTGAATTGGTCCAAGGAAAAGGTGACAGCTGTTAAGGAAAATCTTCCTTTTGCTCTGACCTCAGCTCAGGAAAAGAGTTTGCAGGAAATTTTGACAGACATGAAGTCGGACCACCACATGAATCGTCTCCTGCAAGGAGATGTAGGGAGCGGAAAAACAGTGGTTGCTGGCTTAGCCATGTTTGCTGCAGTGACGGCTGGCTATCAGGCAGCTCTCATGGTACCGACAGAAATCCTAGCAGAGCAACACTTTGAGAGTTTACAGAACCTTTTTCCAGACTTGAAACTCGCTCTCTTGACAGGATCCTTAAAAGCTGCAGAAAAAAGAGAAGTCTTGGAGACCATAGCAAAGGGTGAGGCCGACTTTATTATCGGAACCCACGCTCTGATACAAGATGGGGTGGATTATGCTCGTCTTGGCTTGATTATCATTGATGAGCAGCACCGTTTTGGTGTGGGGCAAAGGCGTATTTTACGGGAAAAAGGGGACAATCCTGACGTTCTCATGATGACAGCGACGCCCATTCCGCGAACACTGGCTATCACAGCCTTTGGGGATATGGATGTTTCCATTATCGACCAGATGCCAGCAGGACGGAAGCCGATTGTGACGCGCTGGATTAAACATGAGCAGCTGCCTCAGGTTTTGACTTGGTTAGAGGGAGAAATTCAAAAAGGTTCGCAAGCCTATGTCATCTCTCCCTTGATTGAAGAATCTGAAGCTCTGGATTTGAAAAATGCCATTGCCTTATCAGAGGAGTTGACAGCTCATTTTGCTGGCAAGGCTGAGGTTGCTCTGCTACATGGTAAGATGAAGAGTGACGAAAAAGACCAGATCATGCAGGATTTCAAAGAGAGAAAAACAGATATTCTAGTATCTACAACGGTTATCGAGGTTGGGGTCAATGTTCCCAATGCGACCGTCATGATTATCATGGATGCCGATCGGTTCGGTCTCAGCCAGCTTCACCAGCTCAGAGGCCGTGTCGGTCGGGGGGACAAGCAGTCTTATGCTGTTCTCGTAGCTAATCCCAAGACGGATTCCGGGAAAGATCGCATGCGTATCATGACAGAGACGACCAATGGATTTGTCCTTGCGGAGGAAGATTTGAAAATGCGTGGTTCTGGTGAGATTTTTGGAACCAGACAGTCAGGACTTCCAGAGTTTCAAGTGGCTGATATTATCGAAGATTTTCCGATTTTAGAAGAAGCCAGAAAGGTTGCCAGCTACATTAGTTCGATAGAAGGTTGGCAAGAGGATCCAGAATGGCGCATGATTGCTCTCCATCTGGAAAAGAAAGAACATCTGGATTAATACTCTTCGAAAATCTCTTCAAACCACGTCAACGTCGCCTTGGATTATATATGTAACTGACTTCGTCAGTCTTATCTACAACCTCAAAGCAGTGCTTTGAGCAACCTGCGGCTAGTTTCCTAGTTTGCTCTTTGATTTTCATTGAGTATAAGCTTTCTCTAAGGAAAACTTAAGCTAGCTTTTAGGTTTGGGTCTTATACTAGAGTCATCAAAAAGAAACGAGGGCTCTCACATGACTATTAAAGTAACCTACCAAAAGAAATTCCAAACCGTCAAACTAGAGAAAGGAGCTAGCACCTATTGATACACAGAGAGCGGAAACGCTCTTTTTATTTTTAAAACTACTTTCAGACGATAGGTTTGAGGAAAGAGAATCTAAAATCACTTTCTATTTAGCATTCTTTCTTGCATTGCCTTCCTAGATATGCTAGAGTTATGATAGCGATTACAAAACTAAAGGAGCATGCTATGAAAAATCCAGCTTTGTTAGAAGAAATCAAGACCTATCTAGGACGGGATGAGATTCCAGAAGACTTTGATGCTTTCTGGGATGAAGAGGTCAAAAAAGTTTCAGTCCTTCCTGCCTACCAGTTGGAGGAAAGGGATTTTCATATTCCTCAAGTCAAGTGTTATGAACTGACCTTTGAAGGAACTAATGAAGGCAAGGTCTATGCACGAATCGTCCTTCCAAAGACTGAGGAGAAGGTTCCGCTAATCTTCCATTTCCATGGGTACATGGGCCGTGGTTGGGATTGGGCTGACATGCTAGCCTATACTGTGGCTGGTTACGGTGTTGTTTCTATGGATGTCCGAGGCCAGTCAGGTTATTCGCAAGATGGCTTGCGCTCTCCTTTGGGAAATACCGTTAAGGGACATATCATCCGTGGTGCTGTTGAAGGTCGAGACCAGCTCTTTTATAAGGATGTCTATCTGGATATTTACCAGTTGATCGAAATTGTTGCTAGTCTGCCACAGGTAGATGAGGAAAGACTTTCTAGCTATGGTGCCTCACAAGGCGGTGCTTTAGCCTTGGTTGCAGCAGCGCTCAATCCTCGGATTCAGCGAACAGTTGCCATCTATCCTTTCTTGTCAGACTTTAGACGAGTGCTTGAGATTGGCAATACCAGTGAAGCCTATGATGAACTCTTCCGATATTTCAAGTTCCATGATCCCTTCCATGAAACAGAGGAGGAAATCATGGCGACCCTTGCTTATATCGATGTGAAAAATCTTGCCCATCGCATTCAAGGTGAGGTCAAGATGATTACAGGCTTGGATGACGATGTCTGCTATCCTATTACCCAGTTTGCGATTTACAACCGTCTAACTTGCGACAAGGCCTATCGCATCATGCCTGAGTATGCTCACGAAGCCATGAATGTTTTTGTCAATGACCAAGTCTACAACTGGCTCTGTGGCAGTGAGATTCCTTTTAAGTACGTAAGATAATGAATGAGAGAGCCCAGGAGCTCTCTTTTTATGTCCAAAACCTGAAAGTACTTTTAGAAAATTTAAAATATTAAAATATTCTTAAAAGTAAAATCTATTCTGTAGGAACACAGATGTAAATATAAGACTTTATTGTATAATAAAGGAAAAGTCACTTGTGAAAGGAGGAAAAAGGCTGCCGGGTGGTTAAAAACTCGGGCTCAGCAGAAAATGGGAGAGGATTGGGAGCTCTCATTAAGTTGGATACTTTCTTGTAAAACTTGTCTCTTGAGAGACAATAAAAATTTTTAAAGAAAAAGAAAGCGCTTTATTTTATGAAAAATGAAAGGACAAACATGAATTACAAATCTTTAGATCGGAAACAGCGATACGGAATTCGAAAATTTGCAGTTGGGGCGGCATCTGTAGTGATTGGTACAGTAGTATTTGGAGCAAATCCAGTCTTAGCTCAAGAGCAAGCCAATGCAGCAGGGGCCAATACAGAAACTGTCGAACCTAGTCAAGGTTTATCAGAATTGCCAAAAGAAGTGTCCTCGGGAGATCTTGCTCATTTGGATAAGGATTTGGCTGGTAAATTGGCAGCAGCTCAAGACAACGGCGTTGAGGTGGACCAAGATCATTTGAAAAAAAATGAGAGTGCAGAATCAGAAACTCCATCCTCTACGGAAACCCCTGCAGAAGAAGCAAATAAGGAAGAGGAATCAGAGGATCAGGGGGCTATTCCTCGTGACTATTACTCAAGAGATTTAAAAAATGCCAATCCTGTCCTTGAAAAAGAAGATGTTGAAACCAATGCAACAAATGGTCAGAGAGTTGATTTATCAAGTGAACTAAATAAACTAAAGCAACTAAAAAATGCTACAGTTCACATGGAGTTCAAACCAGATGCATCAGCTCCACGCTTTTACAATCTCTTCTCTGTATCCAGTGACACCAAGGAAAATGAGTATTTTACTATGTCGGTCCTTGATAATACAGCTCTTATTGAAGGTCGTGGCGCTAACGGGGAGCAGTTCTATGATAAGTATACAGATGCTCCTTTGAAAGTTCGCCCTGGACAATGGAATTCAGTGACCTTTACTGTCGAACAACCGACAACGGAGTTACCTCATGGTCGAGTTCGTCTCTATGTGAATGGTGTCTTATCCCGTACAAGTCTCAAATCTGGTAACTTCATCAAAGATATGCCAGATGTTAATCAAGCTCAACTTGGAGCAACCAAACGGGGCAATAAAACAGTTTGGGCATCAAATCTACAAGTTCGAAACCTAACTGTTTATGATCGTGCTTTAAGCCCAGATGAAGTTCAAACACGGAGTCAATTATTTGAAAGAGGTGAATTGGAACAGAAACTTCCTGAGGGAGCAAAAGTCACTGAGAAAGAAGACGTCTTTGAAGGTGGTAGGAACAATCAACCAAATAAAGATGGTATCAAGAGTTATCGTATCCCAGCTCTTCTCAAGACAGATAAAGGAACTCTGATTGCAGGAACGGATGAAAGACGTTTGCACCATTCTGACTGGGGAGATATTGGGATGGTTGTTCGTCGCAGCTCAGATAATGGAAAAACATGGGGAGACCGAATCGTAATCTCAAATCCTCGGGACAATGAGCACGCTAAACATGCAGATTGGCCATCTCCAGTTAATATTGATATGGCCTTGGTGCAAGACCCTGAAACAAAGAGAATTTTTGCAATTTACGACATGTTCCTTGAGAGTAAGGCAGTATTTTCATTGCCGGGGCAAGCTCCGAAAGCTTATGAACAAGTGGGAGATAAAGTTTATCAAGTTTTATATAAGCAAGGAGAATCAGGTCGCTATACAATTCGAGAAAACGGAGAGGTTTTCGACCCTCAAAATAGAAAGACAGATTATCGTGTTGTCGTTGACCCTAAAAAACCAGCCTACAGCGATAAGGGAGATTTGTATAAAGGGAATGAGCTAATCGGGAATATTTATTTTGAGTATAGCGAGAAGAATATTTTTAGAGTTTCCAATACCAACTACCTATGGATGTCCTACAGTGATGACGATGGGAAGACTTGGTCTGCACCAAAAGATATTACACATGGGATTCGGAAAGATTGGATGCACTTCCTAGGAACTGGACCTGGTACGGGGATTGCCTTGCGTACAGGACCTCATAAGGGAAGACTGGTGATTCCAGTTTATACAACAAACAACGTTTCCTACCTAAGTGGTTCTCAATCATCTCGTGTAATTTACTCAGATGATCATGGTGAAACATGGCAAGCAGGGGAAGCAGTTAATGATAACCGTCCAGTAGGCAACCAAACCATTCATTCTTCAACCATGAATAATCCAGGCGCCCAAAATACGGAGTCAACTGTTGTTCAGTTGAATAATGGGGATCTCAAGCTCTTTATGCGTGGGTTGACTGGTGATCTTCAGGTTGCGACCAGTCATGATGGAGGAGCAACGTGGGATAAGGAAATCAAACGATATCCTCAAGTAAAAGACGTTTATGTTCAAATGTCCGCTATTCACACCATGCATGAAGGCAAGGAATACATTCTACTCAGCAATGCTGGTGGTCCTGGACGCAACAATGGTTTGGTTCACCTGGCTCGTGTTGAGGAGAATGGTGAGTTGACATGGCTGAAACACAATCCTATACAAAGTGGTAAGTTTGCTTACAACTCACTCCAAGAACTCGGAAATGGCGAATATGGTTTGCTTTATGAGCATGCGGATGGCAATCAAAACGATTATACTTTATCCTATAAGAAATTCAACTGGGATTTCTTAAGCAAAGACAGAATTTCTCCTAAAGAAGCAAAAGTAAAATATGCTATCCAAAAATGGCCAGGTATTATTGCCATGGAGTTCGATTCGGAAGTATTGGTCAACAAGGCTCCGACCCTTCAATTGGCAAATGGCAAGACAGCAACCTTTATGACCCAGTACGATACAAAAACTCTCCTATTCACAATAGATCCAGAGGATATGGGTCAAAGAATTACAGGTCTAGCTGAGGGTGCAATTGAAAGCATGCACAATTTACCAGTTTCTTTAGCTGGCTCTAAACTAAGCGATGGTATTAATGGCAGTGAAGCTGCTATCCATGAGGTGCCGGAGTACACAGGTGGTGTCAATGCAGAAGAAGCTGCTGTGACAGAAGTTCCGGAGTACACCGGTCCAATGGCAACAGTGGGTGAAGAAGCAACACCAACGGTTGAAAAACCTGAATTCACAGGAGGTGTTAATGCTGAGGAAGCCCCAGTGGCAGAGATGCCAGAGTACACCGGTCCATTAGCAACAGTAGGCGAAGAAGCAGCGCCAACGGTTGAAAAGCCTGAATTTACAGGTGGGATCAACGCTGTTGAGGCAGCAGTTCATGAACTTCCAGAGTTCAAGGGTGGTGTCAATGCAGTTCTAGCAGCTTCAAACGAGCTTCCGGAATATAGAGGAGGTGCTAACTTTGTCTTGGCAGCTTCAAATGACCTGCCAGAGTATAAGGGAGGTGTCAATGGCGCTGAGGCAGCAATCCTTGAAGTACCAGAGTACAAAGGAGACACCAATCTAGTATTAGCAACTGCAGACAACAAACTGTCTCTAGGCCAAGATGTGACCTATCAAGCGCCAGCAGCTAAACAAGATGAACTTCCAAATACGGGAAGCAAGGAAACAAACTCACTGATTTCCTTTGGTCTTGCAGGTGTTCTTTTATCCTTGTTTGCATTTGGCAAGAAGAGAAAAGAATAATAAGTAAAAGCTTTTTGAGTAGGTCTCAGAAGAGGTAGCAGGTTTTTCAGCCTGCTATCTTTTTTTGACGACATTCAGGTTGATTCGAAATCATAAGAGGTCTGAAACTACTTTCAGGATAGTCTGTTCTATAAAATAGTTTTGAAACTGAAATCTATTCTACTACAAGCTATTGAAAGCGCTTAACAAATGATATATAATAAGCCCATAAGAACAAGAAAGGGAGGAAAGAGGATGCCACAGATCAGCAAAGAAGCCTTGATTGAACAAATCAAAGATGGAATCATTGTCTCTTGCCAGGCACTTCCTCACGAACCGCTTTATACAGAAGCGGGAGGAGTCATTCCCTTGCTAGTCAAAGCGGCTGAGCAAGGTGGAGCAGTCGGTATCCGAGCAAATAGTGTTCGCGATATCAAGGAGATTAAGGAGGTTACGAAACTCCCGATTATCGGGATTATCAAACGTGACTATCCGCCACAGGAGCCTTTCATTACAGCTACGATGAAAGAAGTGGATGAACTGGCTGAACTAGACATCGAGGTCATTGCTCTGGATTGTACCAAACGTGAACGTTACGATGGTTTGGAAATTCAGGACTTTATCCGACAAGTTAAAGAAAAGTATCCGCATCAACTCTTAATGGCTGATACTAGCACGTTTGAAGAGGGTATAGCAGCAGTTGAAGCAGGAATTGATTTTGTTGGAACAACCCTATCAGGTTACACCTCTTATAGTCCGAAAGTGGATGGTCCAGACTTTGAACTGATCAAAAAACTGTGTGAAGCAGGTGTGGATGTCATAGCTGAAGGGAAGATTCATACACCAGAACAAGCTAAGCAAATCCTTGAATATGGGGTGCGAGGTATCGTTGTTGGTGGAGCTATCACTAGACCAAAAGAGATTACGGAACGCTTTGTTGCCGGTCTTAAATAACACAATCTCAAAAAAGAGGAGAGTGGTCGATGCGTCGGAGAAAATGAAAACGTATACAAATATAAAGAACTCATTATCCAATATGGATACGCTTATCAATTAGGAGAATACAGATGAAATTTAGAAAACTAGCTTGTACAGTACTTGCGGGTGCTGCGATTCTTGGCCTTGCTGCTTGTGGTAACTCTGGTGGAAGCAAAGATGCTGCAAATTCTGGTAGCGATAGCGGAAAAACAGAAATCACTTGGTGGGCATTCCCAGTCTTCACACAAGAAAAAACTGGTGACGGTGTTGGAACTTATGAAAAATCAATCATCGAAGCTTTTGAAAAAGCAAATCCAGATGTAAAAGTGAAATTGGAAACCATCGACTTCAAGTCAGGTCCTGAAAAGATCACAACAGCCATCGAAGCAGGAACAGCGCCAGACGTACTCTTTGACGCACCAGGACGTATCATCCAATACGGTAAAAATGGTAAATTGGCTGAGTTGAACGACCTCTTCACAGACGAATTTGTCAAAGATGTCAACAACGAAAATATCGTACAAGCAAGTAAGGCTGGAGACAAAGCTTACATGTATCCGATCAGTTCAGCTCCATTCTACATGGCTATGAACAAGAAAATGTTGGAAGATGCTGGAGTTGCAAACCTTGTAAAAGAAGGTTGGACAACTGATGACTTTGAAAAAGTTTTGAAAGCGCTTAAAGATAAAGGCTATACACCAGGTTCATTGTTCAGTTCTGGTCAAGGGGGAGACCAAGGAACACGTGCCTTCGTTGCAAACCTTTATGGCGGTTCTGTAACAGACAAAGACGTAACCAAATATACAACAGACGATCCTAAATTTGTCAAAGGTCTTGAAAAAGCTGCTAGCTGGATTAAAGACGGTTTGTTGAACAACGGTTCACAATTTGACGGTGGAGCAGACATCCAAAACTTTGCGAACGGTCAAACTTCATACACAATCCTTTGGGCACCAGCTCAAAACGGTATCCAAGCGAAGCTCTTGGAAGCAAGTAAGGTAGATGTGGTAGAAGTACCATTCCCATCAGACTCTGGTAAACCATCTCTTGAATACCTTGTAAACGGATTTGCAGTGTTTAACAACAAAGACGATAAGAAAGTCGCAGCTGCTAAGAAATTCGTTCAATTCATCGCAGATGACAAAGAATGGGGTCCTAAAGACGTAGTTCGTACAGGTGCCTTCCCAGTTCGTACTTCATTTGGCAAACTTTATGAAGACAAACGTATGGAAACAATCAGTGGCTGGACTAAATACTATTCACCATACTACAATACTATCGATGGATTTGCTGAAATGAGAACACTTTGGTTCCCAATGTTGCAATCTGTATCAAATGGTGACGAAAAACCAGCGGATGCTTTGAAAGCCTTCACTGAAAAAGCTAACGAAACAATCAAAAAAGCTACAAAACAATAAGCACTAAGTCAGATTGATTCCCCCCTTTTCCCTGTGCACTATGGTGTAAGAAAAGGGGGACTTTTGTTTGAAATGGTAGGAACTGTCACGAAATTAAAATGAAGTTCTTACATAAGCGAATCTTAAAAAATTTCATTTTGGTTTTAAAACAGTTCAAGAAAATCAAAAACTATTCTATTTGAAAGAGAGGTGCCGACTGTGAAAGTCAATAAAATTCGTATGCGGGAAACAGTGATTTCCTACGCTTTCCTAGCACCAGTGTTATTCTTCTTTGTCATCTTTGTCTTGGCTCCTATGATTATGGGATTCATTACAAGTTTCTTTAACTACTCCATGACTAAATTTGAGTTTGTGGGCTTGGACAACTACATTCGCATGTTTAAAGACCCTGTCTTTGTGAAGTCTTTGATCAATACCGTTATCCTGGTTATTGGATCTGTTCCGATTGTGGTTCTCTTCTCGCTCTTTGTAGCATCTCAAACCTATCATCAAAATGCCATTGCCCGTTCTTTCTATCGTTTCGTCTTCTTCCTTCCTGTAGTTACAGGTAGTGTTGCCGTAACGGTTGTATGGAAATGGATCTATGACCCACTATCAGGGATTCTAAACTTTGTTCTTAAGTCAAGCCATATCATCAGCCAAAATATTTCTTGGCTGGGTGACAAAAACTGGGCTTTGCTAGCGATTATGATCATCCTTTTGACAACATCTGTTGGTCAACCGATTATCCTTTATATCGCTGCAATGGGGAATATTGACAACTCACTTGTTGAAGCAGCGCGTGTAGACGGTGCGACTGAATTCCAAGTCTTCTGGAAGATCAAATGGCCTAGCCTTCTTCCAACAACTCTTTACATCGCAATCATCACAACCATCAACTCATTCCAATGTTTCGCCTTGATTCAGTTGTTGACTTCTGGTGGTCCAAACTATTCAACAAGTACACTCATGTACTATCTTTACGAAAAAGCCTTCCAATTGACAGAGTACGGCTATGCCAATACCATCGGTGTCTTCTTGGCCGTGATGATTGCCATTGTCAGCTTTGCTCAATTCAAGATCCTCGGAAACGACGTAGAATACTAAAGAAAGGAGACAGTTATGCAACCTACACAAAAGAAACCTTTAACAGCTTTCACTGTTATTTCAACGATTATCTTGCTCTTGTTGACCGTACTGTTCATCTTTCCATTCTACTGGATCTTGACAGGGGCCTTCAAATCACAGCCTGATACCATTATGATTCCGCCACAGTGGTTCCCTAAAATGCCAACCATGGAGAACTTCCAACAACTCATGGTGCAAAACCCTGCTATGCAGTGGATGTGGAACTCTGTATTTATCTCACTAGTAACTATGTTCCTAGTCTGTGTAACCTCTTCTCTAGCAGGTTATGTCTTGGCTAAGAAACGTTTCTATGGTCAACGCATCCTCTTTGCAGTCTTTATCGCTGCCATGGCTCTTCCAAAACAAGTTGTCCTTGTACCACTAGTACGTATCGTTAACTTCATGGGAATTCACGATACTCTTTGGGCAGTTATCTTGCCTTTGATTGGATGGCCATTTGGGGTCTTCCTCATGAAACAGTTCAGCGAAAACATCCCTACAGAATTGCTTGAATCAGCTAAAATCGACGGTTGTGGTGAGATTCGTACCTTCTGGAGCGTAGCCTTCCCTATTGTGAAACCAGGATTTGCAGCCCTTGCAATCTTTACCTTCATCAATACTTGGAACGACTACTTTATGCAGTTGGTTATGTTGACTTCACGTCAAAACTTGACTATCTCACTCGGGGTTGCGACCATGCAGGCCGAAATGGCAACCAACTATGGTTTGATCATGGCGGGTGCAGCTCTTGCAGCCGTGCCAATCGTAACCGTCTTCCTTGTCTTCCAAAAATCCTTCACTCAAGGGATTACTATGGGAGCTGTTAAAGGATAAGACCTTGCGAAAATCGAGTTTAAACTACACCAGCATCACCTTGCCATACTTAAGTATTGCCTGCGGTTAGCTTTCTAGTTTGTTCTTCGATTTTCATTGAGTATAAGAGAATACAGAGTTATAAGTGTCTACAAAATGGAGAGTATGCAGTTACTTCGTGAAGTTTTGTCAGACACTTATAAACTTAAGAATGAACTCTTTTCATGATACTAGTTAGAGTAGGTTCGTTTTAGGGTAACTATTTCCCGCTTTAGTGGTATCTAAGATAAGCATCTTACGCTTATCTTAGACGGAATTTTTGAGACTGACGATGAAGGAGTGAAAGGCTCAAAAATTAGGAATGAAATTCCGAAGGAATTTGCTTCCGTCCGCACTATTACAGGGAAATAGAGAAAAGATAATTCGAAACTGAAAAATAGTAACTATCAGAAACGAAGGAAACAGTATGATTTTTGACGATTTGAAAAACATCGCCTTTTACAAGGGAATCCATCCAAATCTAGACAAGGCTATCGACTATCTCTATCAGCACCGTAAGGATTCTTTCGAACTCGGTAAGTATGAGATTGACGGGGACAAGGTCTTTCTAGTTGTTCAGGAAAATGTCCTCAATCAAGCTGAAAATGATCAATTTGAGCATCATAAGAACTATGCAGACTTGCATTTGCTGGTAGAAGGACATGAATATTCGAGCTACGGTTCACGTATCAAAGACGAAGCGGTAGTATTCGACGAAGCGAGCGACATTGGCTTTGTCCATTGTCATGAAAAATACCCACTCTTGTTGGGTTATCACAATTTTGCGATTTTCTTCCCAGGAGAACCACACCAGCCAAATGGCTATGCAGGTATGGAAGAGAAGGTTCGCAAATATCTCTTTAAAATTTTGATTGATTAAAAGAATCAGGAGGAGCAAACATGGCACAAAAAGGAGTAAGCCTTATCAAGGCAGCATTTGATACAGACAACTTTCTCATGCGTTTTAGTGAAAAGGTTTTGGATATCGTCACAGTCAATCTTCTTTTTGTCGTCTCTTGTTTGCCCATCGTGACGATTGGAGTGGCGAAAATCAGCCTCTATGAAACCATGTTTGAGATTAAGAGAAGCAGACGGGTACCAGTCTTTCAAACTTTTCTAAGAGCCTTCAAGCAAAATCTGAAACTGGGTTTCCAGTTAGGTTTGCTAGAGTTGGGTATTGTGTCATTAAGCCTTTTAGATCTCTATCTCTTCTGGGGCCAGACAGCTTTGCCTTTCCAGATTGTGAAAGCAATTTGTTTGGGGATTCTCATCTTCCTCACTCTGGTGATGTTGGCTAGTTATCCCATCGCTGCGCGCTATGATTTGTCATGGAAAGAAGTGCTGCAAAAAGGGCTTATCTTGGCAAGTTTTAACTTTCCATGGTTCTTCCTCATGTTAGCCATTCTCTTTCTCATAGTGATGGTTCTTTATCTATCCGCCTTCACTCTCCTTTTGGGTGGGTCAGCTTTTATCCTCTTTGGTTTTGGTTTGATGGTCTTTCTCCAAGCAGGATTGATGGAGAAAATTTTCGCAAAATACCAGTAGGATGAGATCTTTCTGAAACTACTTTCAATCGTTATAGTTTCTAAAATACAAGTAGAAACTAAAATCTAAGTGTATACAAGATATTGAAAGCGATTTTCACAAGGTGTATACTAAACTTGTAAAGAATAGAACTGCTCTCAGCAGAAAAAAGAAATCTTAGGAGAAAATCTATGTCAGATTTGAAAAAATACGAAGGTGTCATTCCGGCCTTCTACGCATGTTATGATGATCAAGGAGAAGTCAGTCCAGAGCGTACGCGTGCCTTGGTTCAATACTTCATTGATAAGGGAGTTCAAGGTCTCTATGTCAACGGTTCTTCTGGTGAATGTATCTACCAAAGCGTAGAGGACCGCAAGTTGATTTTGGAAGAAGTCATGGCAGT
The DNA here is from genome assembly GCF_001579025.1 of Streptococcus oralis. GTDB lineage: Bacteria > Bacillota > Bacilli > Lactobacillales > Streptococcaceae > Streptococcus > Streptococcus oralis_X. The sequence continues at coordinate 1,216,465 of NZ_KQ970235.1, read as the reverse complement.
TGCTAAGGGCAAATTGACCATCATCGCTCACGTAGCTTGCAACAACACAAAGGATAGTATGGAACTTGCTCGCCATGCGGAAAGTTTGGGTGTAGATGCCATTGCAACGATTCCACCGATTTACTTCCGTTTGCCAGAATACTCAGTTGCCAAATACTGGAACGATATCAGTGCTGCAGCTCCAAACACAGACTATGTGATTTACAACATTCCTCAGTTAGCAGGTGTTGCTTTGACTCCAAGCCTTTATACTGAAATGTTGAAGAATCCTCGTGTTATCGGTGTTAAGAACTCTTCTATGCCAGTTCAAGATATCCAAACCTTTGTCAGCCTTGGTGGAGAAGACCACATCGTATTCAATGGTCCAGATGAACAGTTCCTAGGTGGTCGCCTCATGGGTGCCAAAGCTGGTATCGGTGGTACTTATGGTGCGATGCCAGAACTCTTCTTGAAACTCAATCAGTTGATTGCTGAGAAAGACTTGGAAACAGCGCGTGAATTGCAGTACGCTATCAACGCAATCATTGGCAAACTCACTTCTGCACATGGAAATATGTACGGTGTCATCAAAGAAGTTTTGAAGATCAATGAAGGGCTTAACATTGGTTCAGTTCGTTCACCATTGACACCAGTAACTGAAGAAGATCGACCAGTTGTAGAAGCAGCTGCAGCCTTGATTCGTGAAACCAAGGAGCGCTTCCTCTAATCCATAAGGAGGTATTTATGACACACTACGTTGCAATTGATATCGGTGGAACCAACATCAAATATGGTTTGATTGACCAAGAAGGCCAACTTGTTGAATCGCATGAAATGCCAACTGAGGCGCAAAAGGGTGGACCTCATATCTTACAAAAGACAAAAGATATCGTAGCCAGCTATTTAGAAAAGGGCCCAGTAGCAGGTGTTGCCATTTCTTCTGCGGGGATGGTGGATCCTGACAAGGGTGAGATTTTCTATGCTGGGCCTCAAATTCCTAACTACGCAGGAACCCAGTTCAAAAAGGAAATCGAGACGAGCTTTTCGATTCCTTGTGAAATTGAAAATGATGTCAACTGTGCAGGTCTTGCTGAGGCAGTATCTGGGTCAGGCAAGGGAGCGAGTGTTACCCTTTGCTTGACTATTGGAACAGGTATCGGTGGTTGCTTGATTATGGATGGGAAAGTCTTCCATGGATTTAGCAATTCAGCCTGTGAAGTCGGTTATATGCATATGCAGGATGGAGCTTTCCAAGATTTGGCTTCTACGACAGCCTTGGTAGAGTATGTAGCTTCAGCTCATGGAGATCCAGTTGACCAGTGGAATGGGCGACGCATTTTCAAGGAAGCTACCGAAGGAAACAAGATCTGTATGGCTGGCATTGACCGCATGGTAGATTACCTTGGGAAGGGTCTGGCAAATATTTGCTACGTTGCCAATCCAGAAGTGGTCATTCTCGGTGGCGGTATCATGGGGCAAGAGGCTATCCTCAAACCAAAGATTCGCACAGCCTTGAAGGCGGCCTTGGTACCAAGTCTAGCTGAAAAAACTCGATTAGAATTTGCCCATCACCAAAATACAGCAGGTATGTTGGGAGCTTATTACCATTTCAAAACAAAACAATCTTAGTTTGGAATTATAGAATTAAGCAGAACACTTAATCACTACTCGAGTGCAAAATGTTTTGCTTAATTCTTTTTTTATTGAAAAATTTGAGCCAAAGGATGTAATCGTGAGAAACTAGGAGAAAATAACCGACTTGCATGAGAAGTTAAGGAGAGAGCAATTCTATCATCCATTGAATTGATATTTAGCTTGAGTAAATGGAAAAATGATATAATGAGATGGACGAAAAATTGACAAATTAGAATTTGTAGAGGTGAGAGAAGTGTGGCAACACATCCAATTTAAATCGAAATACTATAAAATTGCGAGGAGATTGTAAGATGAACAATTATATAAAAGTAAATGAAGATAGATGGAATAATGTAAAAAATGCCTATACTGAGCCATTGACACATGAAGAATTAGAAGAAGCTAGAAAGCATCCAATTTCTGTCGCCTTAACTGTGGGGAAAAAAGTTCCAACAGAATGGTTTGAAAAAGCCAAGGGAAAAAAGATATTAGGGTTAGCTTGTGGTGGTGGACAGCAGGGTCCCGTTTTTGCTCTAAAAGGGTATGATGTCACCATTATGGATTTTTCTAAATCACAATTAGAAAGAGATGAAATGGTTGCAAAACGAGAAGGCTTAAAAATCAATACCGTTCAAGGTGATATGACAAAACCATTCCCATTTGAAGATGAAACGTTTGATATTGTTTTTAATCCCGTTTCAAATGTCTATATAGAAGATTTAGAAAACATGTATAAAGAAGCCGCTCGCGTATTGAAAAAGGGTGGACTCTTAATGGTCGGATTTATGAATCCTTGGATCTACATGTATGATGCTGACACTGTATGGGACAAACCTGATGAGGAATTACTGTTACAGTTTTCAATCCCTTTTAATTCAAGAGAGCTTGAAGAGGAAGGCAAGATAACGATAAATCCAGAATATGGATATGAATTTAGCCATACCTTAGAAACTCAGATTAGAGGACAACTGAAGAATGGTCTCGCTATGATTGATTTTTATGAATCGTGTGATAAAAGACATCGATTATCACATTATGGAAATGACTATATCGCGACACTCTGCATGAAACTATGATATTATAGAAGGTACTTCTGAAGAATAGCTCGTTTTATTTTACGATTAGAATTTGCCCATCACCAAAATACAGCAGGGATGTTGGGAGCCTACTATCATTTCAAAACAAAACAATCCTAGTTTGGTTCAACCAAACTAGGATTTTCTAACGCGTTTTTGTCTACGATAGCCGTTGAGTTTCTTATTTTCCCAGTAGCTATTAAAGATTTTTTCCTTGCTTTCGCGATTGATTTCCAAAAAGTAGGCATAAATCAAATCGATAAAGAAGAGCATAGGAAGTTGAGCGGATATTCGTTGGATATAGGAAGGCTGGCTGTGGGTGGCTACAAGAACAGTCTCTGTGTAGACCTGACTATCTTTATTGGGAACACTTGAAAAGAGTACCGTCTTTGCCCCCATCTCCTTAGCATCTAATAAACTGTCTAAAATAGAGGGAGTTGTGCCAGAAAGTGAGAAACCAAGTACGAGACAATTTTCGTCCATAATGCTGGTTGTCCAAGCAAAGCCGTCTTGATCGGTCAAAGCCTCGCAGACCACACCCAGACGCATGAAGCGCAATTTCATTTCACGAGCTACGAGGCCAGAACTCCCTGTTCCGAAGAAGTAGACACGCTCAGCATCTTCGATTAGCTGGGCAATTCGTTCTAGTTGGATTTCGTCAATCAAGTCTTGTGTTTGTTCCCTCATGTTGCTATAACTTCTGAGGACTCGTTTGGTCAGTGGACTGTGCTTGGAGACTTGGTTGGCTTGATTTTCTGCCTGATGTTGGTATTGGAAAATAAATTCTCGGTAGCCAGTAAAGCCACACTTTTTAGCAAAGCGGGTCAGAGCAGCTTGAGAAATATGTAATTTTTGGGTGACTTGTTGAGAAGATAAATCATCTGTAATCGTTTCAGCTTGCAAAAAATAGCGAGCGATTTCTTGCTCTAGGTCTGTCATTTCTTCAAAATGTGAATCAATGACAGTTGCGATATCTGGTTTGTCCATAGGGAAGGCTCCTTTAAATGAGTCGTGTTGGAAAAAGACTAGATTATTGAACTTTTACATTCATTATAACATATAATATAGGGATGGATAAATAAAAACGTATCTTACTGTAAAAACGAAAAAAAGCTTCTTACTTTTCCATAATTTTCTACTCAAATTGTGGTACAATTAAGAGTAAGATTTTAAGTTAGAAATGAGACTGATTTGTATGAGAAAATTTAACAGCCATTCGATTCCGATTCGGCTTAATTTACTATTTGCGATTGTCATCCTGCTCTTTATGGCCATTATTGGTCGTTTGTTATACATGCAGGTGCTCAATAAAGATTTCTATGAAACAAAATTGGCCTCAGCCAGCCAAACAAGGGTAACAACCAGTTCAGCTCGTGGACAGATCTATGATGCGGCAGGGAAACCCTTGGTAGAAAATACTGTCAAGCAGGTTGTTTCTTTCACACGAAACAATAAAATGACAGCAGCTGAATTGAAGGAGACAGCCAAGAAACTCCTCACATATGTAAATGTAACTTCCCCAGATCTGACAGATCGACAGATTGCAGACTACTACTTGGCGGACCAGGATATTTACAAAAAAACAGTTGAATCCTTGCCAAGCGACAAACGCCTGGATTCAGATGGGAACCGCTTATCGGAAGCGACACTTTACAATAATGCGGTTGAAAGTATTGACGTGAGTCAACTTAATTATACAGATGACCAGAAAAAGGAAATCTATCTTTTTAGTCAGTTAAATGCTGTTGGAAACTTTGCGACAGGAACCATTGCGACAGATCCTCTAAATGATTCTCAGGTGGCTGTTATTGCCTCTATTTCAAAGGAGATGCCTGGCATTAGTATTTCTACTTCTTGGGATCGAAAGATTTTGGAAACTTCCCTTTCTTCTATAGTAGGGAGTGTATCCAGTGAAAAAGCTGGTCTCCCAGCGGAAGAAGCAGAAGCCTATCTTAAAAAAGGCTATTCTCTAAATGATCGGGTTGGAACCTCCTATTTGGAAAAGCAATACGAGGAAACCTTGCAAGGTAAACGCTCGGTAAAAGAAATCCATCTGGATAAATATGGCAATATGGAAAGCGTGGATACAATTGAGGAAGGTAGTAAGGGAAACAATATCAAGCTGACCATTGATTTGGCCTTCCAAGATAGTGTGGATGCTTTGCTGAAAAGTTATTTCAATTCCGAGCTAGGAAATGGTGGAGCCAAGTATTCTGAGGGTGTGTATGCAGTTGCTCTAAATCCAAAAACAGGTGCTGTGTTATCCATGTCAGGGATCAAACATGACCTGAACACGGGAGAGTTAACACAGGATTCCTTGGGAACTGTGACCAATGTCTTTGTACCCGGTTCGGTTGTTAAGGCCGCTACCATCAGCTCAGGTTGGGAAAATGGTGTTTTATCAGGAAACCAAACCTTAACAGATCAGCCTATTGTTTTCCAAGGTTCAGCTCCAATTTATTCTTGGTATAAATTGGCATATGGATCTTTTCCTATTACAGCTGTGGAAGCCTTGGAGTATTCATCTAATGCTTACGTGGTTCAAACCGCTCTTGGAATCATGGGCCAGACCTATCAACCAAATATGTTTGTTGGAACCAGCAATTTGGAAACAGCTATGGGAAAACTTCGTTCGACATTTGCTGAATATGGTCTTGGAGCCTCAACAGGCATTGACCTTCCAAATGAGTCAACTGGTTTTATACCAAAAGAGTATAATTTCGCTAATTACATTACCAATGCATTTGGTCAGTTTGATAACTACACCCCAATGCAATTGGCCCAGTACGTTGGAACTATTGCCAACAACGGTGTTCGGATTGCACCTCACATTGTCGAGGGGATTTATGGAAATAATGATAAGGGTGGCCTTGGGGAATTAATCCAAGCAATAGATACCAAGGAAATCAACAAGGTCAATATTTCTGAATCAGATATGGCAATCTTGCACCAAGGATTTTACCAAGTATCGCATGGAACTAGTCCCCTTACGACAGGACGGGCGTTTTCAGATGGCGCCACTGTTTCTATCAGTGGTAAGACCGGTACAGGTGAAAGCTATGTAGCTGGTGGTCAAGAAGCTAATAATACCAATGCCGTGGCCTATGCTCCAACAGAAAATCCTCAAATTGCAGTTGCAGTAGTCTTTCCTCATAATACCAATTTAACCAAAAATGTTGGGCCAGCAATTGCTCGCGACATTATCAATTTATATAACCAACACCATCCAATGAATTAGAAAGGAACTTATGCTGTATCCAACACCTATTGCCAAGCTGATTGATAGCTATTCAAAGTTACCAGGTATCGGGATTAAAACGGCTACCCGCCTCGCCTTCTATACCATTGGAATGTCTGATGACGATGTCAATGAATTTGCCAAAAACCTCCTGTCTGCTAAACGGGAATTGACCTATTGTTCCATCTGTGGTCGCCTGACGGATGATGACCCTTGCTCAATCTGTACGGATCCGACTCGAGACCAGACAACCATCTTGGTGCTAGAGGATAGTCGCGATGTGGCTGCTATGGAAAACATCCAAGAATACCACGGCCTCTATCATGTCTTGCATGGCCTCATTTCTCCGATGAATGGCATCAGCCCAGACGATATCAACCTCAAGAGTCTCATGACCCGTCTCATGGATAGTGAGGTTTCAGAGGTGATTGTGGCAACCAATGCGACAGCGGATGGAGAAGCGACATCTATGTACCTTTCTCGTCTCCTCAAGCCAGCTGGTATCAAGGTCACTCGCCTAGCACGAGGACTAGCCGTGGGAGCAGATATCGAGTATGCGGACGAAGTCACACTCTTACGAGCCATTGAAAATCGGACAGAGTTGTAGGAGTAGACAATTTACGAACTAAATTTATTCATAAGAAAATTAAGGAGACCGTCTTTGATGTTATAGGTCTCTTTTATGTTTCTTAAATTCTAGTACCATGTTCAAGTTTCAAAAAAGAAGCAAATATGATATACTAAAGAACGAGTATTCTATTAGAATTAGGACAAGCAATATGAAACAAACGATTATTCTTTTATATGGTGGGCGGAGTGCAGAGCGTGAAGTCTCTGTCCTTTCAGCTGAAAGTGTTATGCGTGCGGTCAACTACGACCGTTTCACAGTCAAGACATTCTTCATCAGCCAGTCAGGTGACTTTATCAAAACGCAGGAATTTAGCCAGACTCCAGGTCAAGAAGACCGTCTCATGACCAATGCGACTATTGACTGGGACAAGAAAATAGCGCCAAGTGCCATCTACGAAGAAGGTGCAGTGGTCTTTCCGGTTCTTCATGGTCCGATGGGAGAAGATGGTTCAGTTCAAGGATTCTTAGAAGTTTTGAAAATACCTTACGTTGGTTGTAACATCTTGTCATCTAGCCTTGCCATGGATAAAATCACGACCAAGCGTGTTTTAGAATCTGCAGGGATTGCCCAAGTACCTTATGTGGCCATCGTTGAAGGCGATGATGTGACTGCTAAAATCGCTGAAGTTGAAAAAAAATTGACTTATCCAGTCTTCACGAAGCCGTCCAATATGGGTTCAAGTGTCGGTATTTCTAAGTCTGAAAACCAAGAAGAACTCCGTCAAGCCTTGGAACTCGCCTTCCAATATGACAGCCGTGTCTTGGTAGAGCAAGGGGTAAATGCGCGTGAAATCGAGGTTGGTCTCTTGGGCAACTACGATGTGAAGAGCACTTTGCCAGGTGAAGTGGTCAAGGATGTTGCCTTTTATGACTATGATGCCAAATATATCGATAACAAGATTACTATGGATATCCCGGCTAAAATCAGTGATGATGTAGTAGCTGTCATGCGTCGAAATGCTGAAACAGCCTTCCGTGCAATTGGTGGCCTCGGTCTCTCTCGTTGCGATTTCTTCTATACAGACAAGGGCGAAATTTTCCTAAACGAGCTTAATACCATGCCAGGTTTCACCCAGTGGTCAATGTATCCACTGCTTTGGGACAATATGGGAATCAGCTACCCAGACCTAATCGAGCATTTGGTTGACCTTGCCAAGGAAAGTTTTGACAAGCGCGAAGCGCATTTGCTATAAAAATGAAAGAGAGGGTAGAAGCCAGAACCGTCACTGCCAGGTGATTAGAGTTCTCGGACTTCGACCCTTTTTAAAGGAGTAGAAATGAAATTAACAATCCATGAAGTTGCCCAAGCTGTTGGAGCTAAAAATGATGTTAGTCTTTTTGCGGACGTTCAGTTAGAAAAGGCTGAGTTTGACAGTCGTTTGATTAGGACAGGTGATTTGTTTGTGCCCCTTAAAGGTGCGCGTGACGGTCATGACTTTATCGAAACAGCTTTTGAAAATGGTGCAGTAGTAACCTTGTCTGAGAAAGAGGTTGCAAATCATCCCTACATTCTAGTAGACGACGTGTTGTCTGCCTTTCAAACCCTCGCAGCCTACTATCTTGAAAAAACGGCTGTTGATGTCTTTGCAGTTACGGGTTCAAATGGCAAGACAACCACTAAGGATATGTTGGCGCACTTGCTTTCAACAACCTACAAAACCTACAAAACACAAGGAAACTACAATAACGAGATTGGCCTTCCTTACACAGTTCTCCACATGCCTGAAGGAACAGAAAAGTTGGTCTTGGAGATGGGGCAGGATCACTTGGGAGATATCCATCTCTTGTCTAAATTGGCTCACCCCAAGACAGCCATTGTGACCTTGGTCGGAGAGGCTCATTTGGCCTTTTTCAAAGACCGTTCGGAGATTGCTAAAGGGAAAATGCAAATTGCAGACGGTATGGCACCAGGTTCTTTGATTTTGGCACCAGCTGACCCGATTGTAGAGGACTACTTGCCTACAGATAAAAAAGTAATCCGTTTTGGGCAAGGAGCTGAGTTAGAAGTCACAGACTTGATTGAGCGCAAGGATAGTCTGACCTTTAAGGCTAATTTTTTGGAACAAGCCCTCGATTTGCCAGTGACAGGTAAGTACAATGCCACCAATGCTATGATTGCTGCTTATGTGGCTCTTCAAGAAGGAGTGTCAGAGGAGCAAATTCATCAGGCCTTCCAAAATCTGGAATTGACGCGTAACCGTACTGAGTGGAAGAAAGCAGCCAATGGAGCAGATATTCTGTCTGACGTATACAATGCCAATCCAACTGCTATGAAGTTGATTTTGGAGACTTTTTTGGCTATTCCAGCCAACGAAGGAGGCAAGAAAATCGCTGTCTTGGCAGACATGAAGGAACTCGGAGACCAGTCTGTCCAACTCCATAACCAGATGATTTTGAGCCTATCGCCAGATGTGCTGGATACCGTGATTTTCTATGGAGAAGATATTGCAGAATTGGCTCAACTTGCCAGTCAAATGTTCCCAATCGGTCACGTTTTCTACTTTAAGAAAACAGCCGACGAGGACCAATTTGAAGACCTAGTCAAGCAGGTTAAGGAAAGACTCGGTGCCAATGACCAAATTTTGCTCAAAGGCTCGAACTCCATGAATCTAGCCAAGCTGGTAGAAAGTTTAGAAAATGAATGCAAGTGATTTTACCAAGTATCTGCAAAGAATGCTAGCCATTACGGATACTGGATTAACCTTTACAAAAGATCCTTTCGACCGTGAGCGCTACGAGGACTTGCGAATCCTGTTATCTGAAATGTTGAATCAGGTATCAGACCTCGATGCAGAAGAAGTGGCAGAAGTCTTGAAACCAACGTCCGCTTATGCAACTCCTCTGATGGACGTCCGTGCTTGGATTGTTGAGGATGAAAAAGTCTGTTTAGTTAGAGGAAAAGGGGAGGATAGTTGGGCTTTGCCAGGTGGTTTTGGTGAAGTCGGATATTCTCCAACCGAAAATATTCTTAAAGAAATTGAAGAAGAAACTGGTTTTAAAGCAAAAGCTGAAAGGTTACTTGCAGTTTTTGACACCAATCGTTTCCAGCTACAGAGCAAACAATATGCAAAGTTTGTCTTTGAATGCCAACTTCTTGATGGACAATTTCAAGAGAATCAAGAAATTGCTGAGCTTCAATTTTTTGCCATTGACCAATTGCCAGTCTTATCTGAAAAACGTATCACCAAGGAGCAAATGGAGATTCTTTGGCAGGTTTATAAAGGACAAAGAGACCAATATCTTGACTGAGAAGATTATTATCGTATTTCTGAATTCATTTTTTTCTATTGGCATGGTATAATATGTGAGAAGATTTTGAAATAATGAGGAATATTAAATGAATTTATGGGATATTTTCTTTACGACGAAAGCCACAGAACCACCCCAATTTGATCTTGTCTGGTATGTAAGTTTATTTACTTTATTAGCTTTGACCTTCTATGCTTCTTATCGCTATTACGATAAAAAAGTCTATCAACGTTTTTTCCAAATTTTACAAGCTGTCCAGTTGATTCTTCTCTATAGTTGGTACTGGGGAAATCACATGCCGCTGTCAGAAAGTTTACCATTTTATCATTGTCGTATGGCGATGTTTGTAGTGCTATTACTTCCTGGTAAGTCAAAATACAAGCAATATTTTTCTCTACTTGGAATTTTTGGAACGCTGGCAGCTTTTGTTTATCCAGTACCAGATGCCTATCCTTTTCCCCACATAGCCATCCTGTCTTTCATTTTTGGTCACCTAGCTCTTCTAGGAAATTCTTTGGTTTACTTATTTAGACAGTATGACTCTAGATTATTGGATGTTAAGCGGATTGTTTTATTAACTTTTTCACTTAATGCTCTAATTTTTGTGGTTAATTTAGTAACTGGAGGAGATTATGGGTTCTTGACAAAGCCACCATTGGTAGGTGATCATGGCTTAGTTGCTAATTATCTGATTGTGTCGCTGGTATTAGCTACAGCTATTAGTTTGACCAAGAAAGTATTAGAAGTTTTTTTAGAGCAGAAAGCAGAAAAAATACTTGTGAAGAAAGCTTAGGTATAAGCTTTCTTTTTTTGTAAATAACGATACTTTTTTAAAGTAAGACTGTTAAGATAAAAAAATAGAAATAAAAAGTGAAAAATGACTAGGAATTTTATCAAAAACTAAGCACAATAAGATTTTTTGTGTTATAATATTCTTTGAATAGCTATGCCCAAACATAGTTATTAAATAGAAGTGAGAAACTTGGAAGACAGAGAGGATGCGATGTAATGACTAGAGATGGTTTTTTTACAGGCTTAGATATCGGAACTAGCTCAATTAAAGTGCTAGTAGCTGAGCATAGAGATGGCGAAGTAAATGTAATTGGTGTTAGTAATGCCAAAAGTAAAGGTGTAAAAGACGGAATTATTGTTGATATTGAAGCAGCTGCTTCAGCAATCAAATCTGCAATCACACAGGCAGAAGAGAAAGCGGGTATTTCTATTAAATCTGTCAACGTTGGCCTTCCAGCAAACCTCTTGCAGGTTGAACCAACACAAGGAATGATTCCTGTAACTTCAGACACCAAAGAAATCACAGATCAAGATGTTGAAAATGTTGTCAAATCAGCTTTGACAAAGAGCATGACTCCTGACCGTGAAGTGATTACCTTTATTCCAGAAGAATTCATCGTGGATGGTTTCCAAGGAATTCGTGACCCTCGTGGTATGATGGGTGTTCGTTTGGAAATGCGTGGTCTGCTTTACACAGGTCCTCGTACAATTCTACACAATCTTCGCAAGACAGTTGAGCGTGTAGGTATTCATGTTGATAATGTGATTATTTCACCTTTGGCAATTGTGAACTCCGTTCTCAATGAAGGCGAACGTGAATTTGGTGCGACTGTCATTGACATGGGTGGAGGTCAGACTACTGTAGCGACTATCCGTAACCAAGAATTGCAGTTCACTAACATCTACCAAGAAGGTGGAGATTACGTTACTAAAGACATTTCTAAAGTCTTGAAAACATCTCAAAAAATTGCAGAAAGTTTGAAATTGAACTATGGTGAAGCTTACGTTCCACTAGCAAGTAACGAAACTTTCCAAGTTGAAGTAATTGGTGAAGTTGAACCTGTTGAAGTGACAGAAAGCTATTTGGCAGAAATTATCTCAGCACGCATCAAACATATCTTTGACAAAATCAAACAAGAGTTGGAAAGAAGACACTTGTTAGATTTACCTGGAGGTATCGTCCTTATCGGTGGAAATGCAATTTTGCCAGGAATTGTTGAATTAGCCCAAGAAGTATTTGGTGTTCGCGTAAAACTCTATGTACCAAATCAAGTTGGAATTCGCAACCCTGCATTTGCGCACGTGATTAGCTTGTCTGAGTTTGCTGGTAAATTGACTGAAGTCAATCTTCTTGCTCAAAAAGCAGTTAAAGGAGATGAATTCCTTCGTCAAAAACCAATCAACTTTGGCATTCCAAATCAACGTTTGAATCCAGTAGCGCAACCAAGTCCAGCACAAGCAGCTCCAGCTGAAACTGTGCAGGACGCTCCGGTTGCTCCCAAGGAAGAATTCCAAGCAAGTTCTCAAAGTAAACCGAAGCTAACAGAACGTTTCCGTGGTTTGATCGGAAGCATGTTTGATGAATAAAAGAGGATAAGAAATTATGACATTTTCATTTGATACAGCAGCAGCTCAAGGCGCAGTTATTAAGGTAATTGGTGTCGGTGGTGGTGGTGGTAACGCCATCAACCGCATGGTTGACGAAGGTGTTGCTGGTGTAGAATTTATCGCAGCCAACACTGATGTACAAGCCCTTAGCAGTACGAAAGCAGAAACAGTTATCCAACTTGGTCCTAAATTGACTCGTGGTTTGGGTGCTGGAGGTCGTCCAGAAGTTGGACGTAAAGCTGCAGAAGAAAGTGAAGAAGCTTTGACAGAAGCTATCACTGGAGCAGACATGGTCTTTATCACTGCAGGTATGGGTGGTGGATCTGGTACAGGTGCAGCCCCTGTTATTGCACGTATCGCTAAAGATCTTGGTGCTCTTACAGTTGGTGTTGTGACACGTCCTTTCGGATTTGAAGGAAGCAAACGTGGCCAGTACGCTGTAGAAGGAATCAACGAACTTCGCGAGCATGTTGATACTTTGTTGATTATCTCTAACAACAACTTGCTTGAAATCGTTGATAAGAAAACGCCACTTCTTGAAGCTCTTAGCGAAGCAGATAACGTTCTTCGCCAAGGTGTTCAAGGGATCACTGACTTGATCACGAACCCAGGATTGATTAACCTTGACTTTGCTGACGTGAAAACTGTAATGGCAAACAAAGGGAATGCCCTTATGGGTATCGGTATCGGTAGTGGTGAAGAACGTGTTGTTGAAGCAGCTCGTAAAGCAATTTACTCTCCACTTCTTGAAACAACAATCGATGGTGCAGAGGATGTCATCGTCAACGTTACTGGTGGTCTTGACTTGACCTTGATTGAAGCAGAAGAAGCTTCAGAAATTGTCAACCAAGCAGCTGGCCAAGGTGTAAACATCTGGCTTGGAACATCAATTGACGAAAGCATGAAGGATGAAATCCGTGTAACCGTTGTAGCCACAGGTGTTCGTCAAGAGCGCGTGGAAAAAGTAGTTGGAGCTCGTAACAACCAACCAGTTGGACGTCCATCAACTAAAGCGCCACAAGCACACACATTTGACCGTCAATTCGACTTGGAAGAGACAGCAGAATTGCCTAAATCAAGTCCTCGTCGCTTTGAAACTAACCAAGCCTCTGCTTTTGGAGACTGGGACTTGCGTCGTGAGTCTATTGTTCGCCAAACAGATCCAGTTGTTTCACCAGTAGAACGCTTCGAAACACCAGTTTCACAAGATGAAGATGAATTGGATACACCTCCATTCTTCAAAAATCGTTAATCAATGAATTTGAAAAAAAATACTGAATTAGTATTTCAGCAAATAGCTGATGCTAGTCAAGAAGCCAACCGTGCTCTAGATGCTGTTTCAGTAATCGCAGTGACAAAGTATGTAGATGTACAAACAGCGGAAGCCTTGCTTCCGCTTGGTGTCCGTCATATAGGTGAAAATCGAGTTGATAAATTTTTAGAAAAATATCAGGCCTTGAAAGATTACCCAGTCACTTGGCATTTAATAGGAACGCTACAAAGACGGAAAGTGAAAGAAGTAATCCCATATGTGGATTACTTTCATGCTTTAGACTCCCTGAAGTTAGCCCAGGAAATTCAAAAGAGAACAGATCATGTTATCAAGTGTTTCTTGCAGGTCAATATTTCTGGGGAAGAAAGCAAGCATGGGTTTTCAAAAGAAGAATTGCTAGAACTTTTGCCAGAATTGGCTAAGTTAGATCAGATTGAGTATGTTGGTTTAATGACCATGGCTCCTTTTGAGGCAGACAGTGATGAATTGAAAGAAATTTTCAAGGATACGCAGGCTCTGCAAGCAGAAATTAGAGAAAAACAAATCCCTAATATGCCGATGACAGAGCTAAGCATGGGAATGAGTCGTGATTTTAAAGAAGCGATTCAGTTCGGCTCAACCTTTGTTCGAATCGGTACAGCATTTTTTAAATAGGAGAGAGCTATGTCTTTAAAAGATAGATTCGATAAATTTATAGATTATTTTACAGAAGACGGAGAAGAAACGACTAACTACCAGACTCGACAAGAGGAAACAGTTAGCCCAGCCATCTCATCTTCTAAAGAATTACCAGCACCTGCTCAGTCAGGATCAGCAAAAGATGCAAATATTACTCGTCTACATGCGCGACAGCAAGAATTGGCAATGCAAAGCCATCGTTCAGATGAGAAAGTGACAATTGACGTTCGCTATCCAAGAAAATATGAAGATGCAACGGAAATTGTTGATTTGTTGGCTGGCAATGAAAGTATTTTGATTGACTTCCAATACATGACAGAGGTACAAGCCCGTCGTTGCCTTGATTACTTGGACGGAGCCCGTCATGTCTTGGCTGGAAATATGAAAAAAGTTGCGAGCACGATGTATCTATTGACTCCTGTCAACGTTATCGTGAATATTGAAGATATCAAGCTTCCAGATGAATCACAAAGCGCTGAGTTTGGTTTTGATATTAAACGAAATAGAGCAAGATAATGATTTTCTTAATCCGTTTAATCCAAAATGCGGTTAGCATTTATTCCATCATTCTCGTTGCATTTGCTCTGCTTTCATGGTTTCCCAATGCCTATGAAAGCCAACTAGGACGCTTAGTCATCAGACTTGCTCGCCCAGTTATTGAGCCACTTCGTAAGCTCAATCTACAATTTGCTGGTCTTGATTTTACGGTTTGGGCAGCGCTGATTTTGATTCAGTTTGTTGGAAATCTCTTAACACGACTAGTCCTATTACTATGACAGTAAATCGAGCCATTTATCAGCATTTTTCCCAAGATGATATTCCCTTTATTGATAAGGGATTAGAGTGGATCAAGCGGGTAGAAGATACATATGCACCGGTACTTACTCCTTTTATCAATCCCCATCAGGAACAGATCTTAAGGGTGCTAGCTGGGACATATGGACTGGGTTGCCAAAGTAGTGGTGATGTTCTTCCGACAGAGTCGGTTCGAGTTCTTCTCTATCCAGATTACTTTGAACCGGAGATATCAGACTTTGAAATGGCCTTGTTGGAAATTTGCTATCCGAGTAAGTTTGAACAACTGAGTCATGGAAAAATATTGGGAACAATCATCAACCAACTAGGAATTGACCGTAAATTATTTGGTGATATCTTGGTAGATGAAAAGAGAGCACAGATTTTTGTCAATCGTGATTTCATTCCTCTTTTTCAGGATGGAATAAGAAAGATTGGCAGACTTCCTGTATCGCTGGAGGAACGTCCTTTTACCGATAGGATTTTGTCTAAAATTGATTATAGAGAACGAGAAATTTTAGTTTCGAGTTTTCGATTGGATGCCCTCTTATCAAGTGCCTTGAAATTATCTAGAAACCAAGCTAGTCAACTGATAGAGAAAAAATCTGTCCAGGTGAACTATCATCTGGTTGAAAAAAGTGATTACCAGGTTGCAGTTGGAGATTTGATCAGTGTGAGAAAGTTTGGTCGTCTAAAAATTGTCAAAGACAATGGACAGACCAAAAAGGATAAGAAAAAACTAACAGTCCGGCTACTTTTAAGCAAGTGAGAAAAAATATGTCAATTACACCACAAGAAATAAGTGATAAAGCTTTCTCAAGAACATTCAGAGGCTACAATCAGGAAGAAGTTGACCTCTTTCTAGATAAGATTTACTTTGAATTAGAGGAGATGATTCGATACAAAGATGAAACTGAACTCTATATCAAAAAACTAGAAGAACGTCTTTCCTATTATACGAATGATATTCCTAAGAGAACAGTAACAAGCGAGCAAGAACCAGAAGCAATTAATGATTCTATTTTTTATTAAGTAAGTGAGGAAAAGTATGCCAATTACATCGTTAGAAATTAAAGATAAAACCTTTGGTACAAGATTTAGAGGTTTTGATCCAGAAGAAGTAGATGAATTTCTGGATATCGTTGTTCGTGACTACGAAGACTTGGTTCGTAGCAATCACGATAAAGAGACACACATCAAGAGTTTGGAAGAACGTTTGTCTTACTTTGATGAGATGAAGGATTCCTTGAGTCAGTCAGTTTTGATTGCTCAAGATACTGCAGAGCGTGTTAAACAAGCTGCTCAAGAACGTTCAAACAATATTATTCAACAAGCTGAACAAGAAGCTCAGCGTTTGCTTGAAGAAGCGAAATACAAGGCAAATGAAATTCTCCGTCAGGCTACAGATAATGCGAAGAGAGTGGCTGTTGAGACAGAAGAGTTGAAGAACAAGAGCCGTGTATTCCATCAACGCCTCAAGTCTACGATTGAAAGTCAGTTAGCAATTGTTGAGTCATCTGATTGGGAAGATATTCTTCGCCCAACAGCTACTTACCTTCAGACAAGTGATGAAGCCTTTAAAGAAGTGGTGGGTGAAGTTCTTGGTGAAACTGTATCTTTACAACCAGAGGAAGAACCTATTGATATGACTCGTCAATTCACACCAGAAGAGGTTGCTGAATTACAAGCTCGTATCGAGGCTGGCAACAAAGAATTAGCTGAGTTTGAAGCTCAACAAAATCAACAGACAGAAGAAAGTGACCAGCATGAAGAGTCAGTTGAAGTAGAAGCTACTGCAACAACTGAGGACGATGCAAACAAAGAATCTGTTCTTATCCTATAAAAAAATGTGAGAACAAGATCCAACCAACTATATTTTCAGCGAGCGGGAGATGGTGAGAGTCCTGCAATCCCTAGTGGTTAGATTATCCT